>NZ_QTVB01000005.1:0-139341 GCF_003435965.1 Roseburia sp. AF42-8 | reverse complement strand
TCCTAAGAAAATCTGCCAGAATATTTTCCTGAATGCATTCGGTGACAGCCTTTTGTACGGCATCATCCAAAGGCATCTGTTCTGCAAAGGAACGAACCTTTGCAACATAAATGGAATATTCCTTTAATATCTGGCAATGGGACATTAACTCGTTGTTGTGTCCTGCGTTTACATTGAATGTAGTAACAATAAGTTCTAACGATGGATTGTCAGTTACATGATAAAAAGCATCTGACAAACGGCTGGTATAGCAATCATCTATCGGTGTGCTTCCATTATAAAATACAATAAAATGGGGATTTGGAATTTTTTGTAGTGCAGAAGAATACAGGGATTTCTTATCCACAAGCTTCTGGTATTCCACTGCGATGTAGAATAAATCCCGAAGCGGAATATTTGGATTCATTGTGGACTGATGCTCGTATAGATAGAGATTCATGTCCAGAATAAAAGCCAGATCGTTCTTCATTCCCATGTAAATGGCATTTTCCAGGGTTACAATTTCGAGGGCACCGGAATCCGTGTAATGACTGTTATTAATTGCATTGTAAAGGGATAATAGTGCTTCCTTATCCGAAAACAGCATCCGGAAAACAGTGTCCTTAAATTTGCGGTTCGCCACCGGTGCGCGTTTCGTTGTTTCATTTGCTTCATGTGCTTTTCCTGTCATAGGCAAGTCCTCCTTGTGTGTGGCAGGAGGATAAGCAGCAATAGAAAATAAATATTATATCCAGTGGCAAAAGATTACCTGCTATCGAATAATGGCAGTTATTTCCATACTGTATCGCTCCTGCTTTTTAGTTAAATAGTGAATCAAAAGCATAGATAGATACAGAAATGCTGGGTTCTAAACAGAACCGGATTTGAACTATAGAAAGTGCCATATAGATTGTATAATATATGCTTTTTCACATTTTAACATAGGAAGAGGGCAGGAGCAAGACAGAAAAATTATTCCGCGTCTATTTCCGCCTTGATTTCATCTTCGGTTGCCGCCATTGCCTGTAAAGTCATGGTAAGCAGTTTCTCTAAATCCCAGCCAAGCTGAGCGGCACCGCGCTCGATGACCTCGCGGGAACATCCGGCAGCAAAGCCTTTGCTTTTATATTTCTTCTTTAAGGATTTTAATTCCATATCTTTCGTGCTTTTGGACGGACGCATCAGTGCAGCAGCCCAGATAAGACCGGTTAATTCGTCTGCAGCAAATAAGACCTTTTCCATTTCGTGAAGCGGTTCCACATCAATGGTTGTGCCACATTCTACGGTAATGCCGTAGCCGTGGGAGCAGACCGCATGAATAATGTCATCCGAAACGCCGCCATCCTTTAACAATTCCGGAGCCTTAAGACAATGCTCGGCAGGATATAATTCGAAGTCGATATCGTGAAGCAGTCCCACGATACCCCAGTATTCAGCATCCTCGCCATAGCCTAATTCATTGGCATACCATTTCATAACAGCTTCAACCGTAAGCGCATGCTGAATATGAAAAGGGTCTTTGTTATATTTTTTCAGTAATGCAAAAGCATCATTTCTTGCAATGTGTTCCATTTTTTCGACCTTCTTTCTTTTGTCAGTTCAGTAAAAATATACACCGGATAAAATAAATGTGCAAATCAAATTTGTGTGGAAAAAGGGCATTTTTTTGCATATAGCATCATTATCCAAAGAACTGCTACAGGGATTGTTAAGAGGAAGGCTTGGTTTCAACGGAATGATTACTACAGATGCCATCAGTGCCAGCGGAAAACCGGCAGTGGGAGACCACCAATCGGATATGATGCACCATGGTTTGTCCATGAGATTCCGACCATGTTTATCTCCATTGCAAATCCGTATCATATGCAGGATGTGCCGATGATAGAGACCTTTATCAATGCATATACAGCCAATGAATTTAACGTTGAAATGCTGGTAAAGAAAATAAATGGCGAGTCGTCCTTTAAGGGAAAGAATCCGGTAGACCCGTTCTGCTATCAGAGACAGACAAGAACCATATAAAAGTACAGGGATAAGAGGAAAAAGATGAAAGCCTTGAAATTATACTGGATCGATATGTGAAGGAAAGGCACCTTGAAGAGAACGAAAAAGAAATCCTTCTACTGGTACAAGAAAGTAATCGAAAGCAACGGAGAAATTCTAAGATAAACGGCTGTTATTATCTTAAAAAATATTGCATATTTACGAAAAAATAGGAAAAAAAGTAAAAAAAACCCCTTGTTCTATCGGAAAACCTGTTTTATAATAGAGGGAAAAATGAACAGGCAATACGGAGGAAAAAGTAGAAATGAGCAAGAAACTGATTATCGTAACATCGCCGCCAGCTTGCGGGAAAACATATATTTCAAAAGAACTGGCAAAGAGATTAAATCATATTGTATATCTGGATAAGGATACTTTAATTACATTATCCAAACAGATTTTTGTAGTGGCTGGACAGCCATATAATAGAAGCAGTGATTTCTTTGAGAAGAACATTCGTGATTATGAATATGAATGTGTCGTAAATCTGGCACTGGAGGCATTAGAGTATGAAGATCTGGTTCTTATCAATGCACCATTTACAAGAGAAATCCGTGATATGGAATATATCAAAGGTCTGAAAGCCCAGCTGGCAAAGAAAGATGCTACATTAGTAACAATCTGGGTACAGACAGATCCGGAAATCGTTCATGAGAGAATGATTACCAGAGCATCTGACCGTGATGACTGGAAGTTAGAGCACTGGGATGAATATATTGCATCCTGTAACTTTGAGATTCCGGAAGATCTGCATGATCCGAATGTAAAAGATGATTTACTGATTTTCAATAACAACAATGATGAAGAGTTTGAAAAGTCCATGAAAGAGATTACTGGAATCTTAAATGAGACTATCAATCAGGACTAATTACATAGTTTAAAAGTGGAACCCCGGGAATGCTTCTTACGGGAAGAGAAGTATTTTGCCCGGGGATTTTTTACTTTACAGGAAATTGCTTTCCTGCAAAGTAAAAAACGCTCCGCGAGGATGCACACTGCGGCGCATAAGGTAGATGTCGCAGGCGCGAGAATGCGCCAAGGCACATTCTTTTTTATAACAGAATGTGGAGAACTTTTTGTATTTGTGCTATGATATGAATATGTGGAGCATATATGGAATGGATATCCGGCTGTTAAAAGAGCATCCGGAATATAAAGAACAAATAAAATTGCTTCCCACACGTTGGGAGAAGGTAAATAAAATAAAAAAAGAAGAGGACAGACTGCGGAGTCTTGCTGCAGGCATCCTGCTTTCCTATGGGCTACGGGAAAATGGTATAGATTTAGATGCCTGTCAGCTTATAATGGGAACCCATGGCAAGCCGCAGGTGGCAGGCTGTGAGGGACTGCATTTTAATCTGTCTCACACAGGAAACTATGCAGTGGCGGTATTTTCTGATGCACCGGTTGGAATTGACATCGAACACCGGAGAGCATTAAAGCAGACGCTTTTGGACAAGTGCTGCACAAAGGACGAGCAGGCATGGATACAGAGCCAGCCGGATAAAGAAATGGCATTTGTACGTCTCTGGACAGCCAAGGAAAGCTATGTAAAATGGAGTGGCGAAGGAATTACCTTTCCATTAAAGAACATTGCAGTTCACCGGAGGGAGAATGGCATCGCATCTTATCCGAAGAAAGATGGCATAGCACTTTACCGGGAAGGCATCCTGCAGCCGGTAAACTTCGCAGAGCATGATGAGATACCGGATTACCACATCTGCGTGTGCACGGAGTCTGAGAAAGAAAATGCGGCAGAAATTATATGGCTACAAGAGGACAGCTTCTCATGAGCAATGTCAGCGCATGATTCACATTTGCTGTCTGCTAATTATGGGGCGGGGGAAGTGACAGAAAGGCAGAAGAAGGATGAAAAAATATAACACTGTTATCTTTGACTTGGATGGAACCTTATTAAACACATTAAAAGATTTGACTGATGCAACCAATTATGCATTGGAAAATATGGGCAGCCACAGCACAGTATAGAGGATGTCCGGAAATTTGTCGGAAATGGCATCCGCAAGCTGATTGAGCGTGCGTTAGAGGGCGGAGAGGAAAATCCGGAATTTGAGCATGTATTTGCAGCTTTTAAAGAATATTATGGTGAGCATTGTAATGATACCACCTGCCTTTATCCGGGCGTGGAAGAAATAATTACTTCCTTAAAGGGACAGGCTATCGCCTTGCAATTGTTTCAAATAAAGCGGATTTTGCAGTAAAGGAATTACAGCAGATTTATTTTAAAGGAAAGATTGAAGTTGCCATTGGAGAAAAGGATGGCATTCGTAAGAAACCCGCACCTGACACTGTTATGCAGGCGTTAAAGGAGCTTGGAAGCAGCAGTGAAGAAGCAGTCTATGTAGGCGATTCTGATGTGGACATTGCAACAGCAGCAAATTCCGGTATGCCATGTATCAGTGTGACCTGGGGATTCCGGGATGTTCCATTTTTAAAGGAGCATGGAGCAACACATCTGGCAGCTAGTGCTGAAGAATTGTATGCAATTTTAGATGAATTCAATGCGTAAAAAGGAGAATGGCAAATGGAAATTATCCGACAGATGCAGGAGCGGAAGGACTTGACGGAACGGGAAAGAAATATTCGTGATTATCTGATGGAACATCCGGAGACTGTCATTTCCATGACAGCAAAGCAGTTAGGGGAAGTTTCTTATAGCAGTACTGCTGCTGTAAGCCGCTTTTGCCGGAAAATCGGCTGTCAGGATTATGGAGAATTCCGGCTGCGTTTCCTAAGTGAATTGCAGAGTACGGAGGGTGGACAGGAGACGACCACAGAGCATTTTGTAATACAGCAGCAGGAAAATGCCATGACCATTATGAATAAGATTGCGGACATTGACACCCTTGCCGTTGAAAAGACAAAGCGTCTTCTTACGATTGATCAGCTGGCGCGGGTGGGAAAAATGGTGCATGAGGCCAAGTACATTGATTTCTATGCCTTTGATATGAATATACATCTGGCACGCTACGGCTGCAGCCAGTTCTTCCATTGCGATAAGGTGGCAAATACTTATGCGGAAGATAATATACAAAGGATGATGGCATTGCAGAATAATGAAAATCATCTGTCCATCATGATTAGTCATACCGGAAATAATAAGAAGCTGGTGGAACTGGTAAGGGATTTACATCGGGCAAAAGCAAAAACCATTCTGATTACATCCCAGGGCAAAAGCAGGATGAAAGCATATGTGGATGAGGTTCTGCTGACACCAAGAACACTGACAGAGTGTGGAAGTATCCGGATGGAAGGACTGTGGACAGTGGCATTTTCCGCAGCAACAAAATACCTTCTGGATGTTATGTTTGCAATGGAATTTTCTGCCGGTTATGCTGAAAATATAAAACTGAGCAAGCAATATTATGAGATTGGTGCAAAGAACCTGTGTGATACAGAAAAATCATAGCAATAAAATGAAACAAAATTTCAAGATTTCATTCATAAGAGCCGATTCTTTTGAAACGATCATTCAAAATCCGTCACACTTGTTGCAGAGAACAGAAAACATGTTATCCTTGGACTGTAAGGAAGACATCGCCATATGTCCCTTGCATTTATAGCATGTTGGAGCCCGGAAAATAGATTCCGGGCTCCGTTAAAAAAGGAGTGACGCATATGAAATTAAAGAAGAAAATGAAACGAATGTTAGAAGCAAATCTGATGAATGTAATACTTGCAACAGAGCAGCAGGGATTAAAGAAGCTGATGATTCATTTCTTAGAGACTTTGTAACTGCAATTTTATGACTGGAAATAATGTAACTGTAATATTACATTTATAAAATGGGGATATTATCAGGAGGGAGACGCATATGAGCATAACAGTAAATCTTTATTATACTGGTGAAAATGGAAATGCATTAAAATTTGCTCAGGAGATGGAAAACAGCGGAACAGCAGATGCAATCCGCCGGGAAGAGGGCAATTTAAGATATGAATATTTTCAGCCGCTGCAGGATAAGGAAACAGTACTTCTGATAGACAGCTGGGAGAGCCAGCAGGCACTGGATGTGCACCATGCTTCTCCGATGATGCAGACCATTGCGGCATTGAGGGATAAATACGACCTTCACATGAGAGTAGAACGTTACGTATCGGACGATGAAACCACGCAGGATGATAAATTCATTCGAAAATAAGCAGTGGGTATAGATGTGGGAGTAACGCACTGAAAATATATTTTAGATGCAAGAAAATAAAATTTGCCCTTGACAAGTAAAAACTCCGGTGCTATTATGTTCACAACTTAAAGAAAGAAGCTTTATCACTTTCCTTCTCAACAAAGTGATGGGGTATTCTTTCTTTTTTATTTCTTTTATACTAGTATGGAACAGAATAATATGATTATTGATGGCAAAGGCGCTGTCTCCGAATAGGAGCGGCGCCTTTTTTCGCGAGTAGCGAGAAAAATCGCATGCTTGCATGCAGATTTGGCGAGCACCGCGATAACTCGAGAAACGCGTAAAGCGTGTTTCTCGTAGTTTAATAGCCAAAGACAGGAGGAATTGTTATGAGCCAGAACTCAAATTTAATTGTGGGAGTAAATGAAAAAGTAAAGCCGGGAAAAGCAATTCTGCTTGCATTCCAGCATATTTTATCCATGGATTTGTATGTATTTCCAATCCTTCTTGCAGCCATGCTTGGGTTATCTGGAGCAGACACCAGTTACCTGATTCAGATGTGTTTCTTTACCTGTGGTATTGCAACCATTATCCAGACAGGAATCGGAATAAAACTTCCGGTGGTACAGGGCGCAAGCTTTGTTGCCTTAAGCGCACTTGCAGCAATCGGTTCCACCAATGGAATGCCGACCTTAATCGGAAGCCTGATTCCGGGAGCAATCATTCTCTGTCTCCTAGGTGTAACAAAGATATTTTCCAAAATCGTAAATAAATGTGTGCCGGCTTATATCGGTGGACTGGTTATTATGATAGTAGGTATTTCTTTAACCTCTACTGCAGCCAGCGGTGTAATCAGCAGCGATGGCGGACTGATGAACAATATGGTTCCGGGTCTTGCAGCAATGCTTACATTAATTATTGTAAATGTAATCTCTTACAAAACAAATTACAGACATAAATTTTTAAGTCTCTTTTCCGTAGTAGGTGCGTTGATTGTAGGCTGTATCGTAGCTGGATTTATGGGAACATTGGATTTCTCCGCAGTAAAAGAAGCAGCATGGTTCCAGGTACCAAACGTATTCCATTTTGGATTACCGAAATTTGAATTATCTCCATGTATTTTAATGACATTCATTTACTTTATCGTATTAATAGAAACAACAGGTGTATGGATTACCGTCAGTGATGTAACCGGAGAACCATTAACCGATGAACGACTGAATCGTGCAGTTATCGGCGAAGGTTTAGGATGCCTCGTTGGTTCCGTTTTCGGAGGAACTCCATTAACCGGATATTCATCTAATGCAGGTGTTATTTCAATTACAAAAATCGGCAGCCGTGTCGTAGTAATGACAGCAGGTGTGATTCTTGCAATTATGGGCTTTTGCCCGAAGTTAATGGCAATCATTGCATCCGTACCGGGTTGCGTTATCAGTGGTATCTTTATTGTTATCTGTCAGATTCTGATTGCAAATGGTTTAAAAATTGTCAGCCGTGAAAAGATGACACAGAAAAAAATCCTCGTCATTGGATTATCCGTTGTATTTACCGTTTCCAGCATGGTTATTTCTTCTGATGTAATGGCAATGTTCCCATCTACCGTCCAGTACTTCTTAAGCAGTGGTACAGCAGTTGGTGGTATTACCGCAGTCATTTTGAATCTGGTTCTGCCGGAAGAGAGTGCTGAGAAGGTAAAGAAGAGTGAAGGAGTTGTTGCACAATGATAATCAAGGGAAACTTTTTGTATACACCATCCATTGATGAAATGGTGGTAAAAGAGCAGGCGTATCTTCTTATTGAAAATGGCAAAGTAAAAGCCTTCTATGATACGCTGCCGGAAGAATACCGTCAGGAAAAAGTAATTGATTATGGAGAAGCCATTATCATTCCGGCATTTAATGATGTACATATCCATGCCCCACAGCTAATCAACCGGGGCGTGGGATTTGATAAAGAACTGCTTCCGTGGCTGGAAACTTATACATTTCCGGTAGAAGCAAAATATAAGGATGTGGCATTTGCAGAAAAGGCATATAAGCTCTTTTTGAACCGCCTGTGGGCAGTGGGAACCATGCGTTTTTCCGCATTTGCAACCTTACATAAGGATGCAACCTGGAGATTCATGGAGCTGGCAGAACAGTCCGGTTTATCCGGTTATATCGGAAAAGTAAATATGGACCGCAACTCGCCGGACATTTTAATCGAGGATACAGAGCAGTCCTTAGCAGATACGGAAGAGTTGATTATCCGAAGCAGAGAGAAATTAAAAGAATTCAGTTATATATTAACACCGCGTTTTGTTCCTGCCACAACAGAAAAACTAATGCAGGGCTTGGGAGATTTGGGTGAGAAATATAATCTTCCGGTGCAGTCCCATTTATCTGAAAACCGGAGTGAAATTGCCTGGGTAAAGGGACTGCATCCTTCCATAGAAGATTATACCAGAGTATATGAAACTTACGGACTGATGCGGAGTAACCGCACGATTATGGCACATGCTATCTGGCTTTCCGATAAAGAAAAAGATTTTTTAAAGGAAAAAGGCGTGATGCTTGCCCATTGTGCCCAGTCCAACGCAGACCTGTCCAGCGGCGTGATGCCGTTACGGAAGAATTTGGAAAGAGGACTTAGATGCTGTATTGCCAGTGATATTGCAGGAAGCCACACACCTGATATGAACCGCCACGTAGCAGCTTCCATAGAGCTTTCGAAAGTGAACTGGCTTTCCCATCCGGAGGAGAAAGCACTGCAGCTTCCGGAAGCGCTGTATCTTGCAACCAAGCAGAGCGGAAGCTTTTTCGGTAAAGTCGGAAGCTTTGAAGAAGGCTATGATTTTGATGCACTGGTCATTGAAACCGATGAAATGGATGGTCTGCTGCCACGTACGCCATTTGAAAAATTAGAGCAGTATATCTATGATGGCAATGACCGGAATATTCTTGCCAGATATTGTAAAGGAAAATTTGTGGCAAAACCATTTGCATAGCAGACATTGCATAGAATACGAAAGAAGACACGAGGTATGTTCAGACAAACAACAGTTGGTTGAAACATACTTCGTGTCTTTTACGTTGCTAAGAAGCTATAAAGCACTGTCTATGACAGAACCTGCATGTAGAAAGTTTATCCGTGCAGTCCGGTATACAACTGATAATATTTACCCTTCTGGGCAATTAGTTCGTCGTGGCTGCCCCGTTCAATAATGCGGCCCTGCTCTAATACCATGATACAGTCACTGTTCTTAACAGTGGAGAGACGGTGGGCAATGACAAAGGTTGTTCTGCCTGCCATCAGTTTATCCATACCATCCTGAACGATAAGCTCGGTTCTGGTATCGATGGAGCTGGTTGCTTCGTCAAGAATCAGTACCGGAGGATTGGCAACAGCTGCACGGGCGATGGCAAGTAACTGCCGCTGTCCCTGGCTTAAGTTGGCACCATCACCGGTCAGCATGGTATTGTAACCATCCGGAAGATGACGGATAAAGGAATCTGCATTGGCAAGCTTTGCAGCAGCGATAACTTCTTCATCGGTAGCATCCAGTTTACCGTAGCGGATATTTTCCATTACGCTGGCGGTAAAGAGGTGGGTATCCTGCAATACGATACTAAGGGAATGTCTTAAGTCAGCTTTCTTAATCTTGTTGACATTGATACCGTCGTAACGGATTTTACCATCCTGAATATCATAGAAACGGTTAATCAGGTTCGTAATGGTAGTCTTACCGGCACCGGTAGAGCCGACAAAAGCAATTTTCTGACCAGGAGTAGCAAATAATTTCACATTGTGTAAAACAATCTTATCATCATTATATCCAAAGTCTACATCATCAAAGACCACATCACCCTTTAACTCGACATAGTCAATGGAGCCGTCTGCCTGATGCTGGTGTTTCCAGGCCCAGCGTCCGCTTCGGGTATCGGAAGTCTCTACAAGTTTTTCACCGTCTTTTTCTACATTGACAAGAGTAACATAACCTTCATCGGTTTCTGGTGTCTCATCCAAAAGAGTGAAGATTCGCTCGGAACCTGCCATAGCCATAACAATACTGTTTAACTGCTGGCTGACCTGGTTGATTGGCATATTAAAACTCTTGTTAAAGGTTAAGAAACTTGCCAGTCCGCCCAGTGTAAATCCACCGATGCCATTTAAGGCGAGGACACCACCAACCATGGCACAGAGTACATAACTGATGTTACCAATCTGGGCATTTGCCGGCATTAGGATATTGGCAAATTTGTTGGCATTGTCAGCACTGCGGAAAAGCTGGTCATTTAATTTGTTAAAAGCTTCGATACTTTCTTCTTCGTGGCAGAAGACTTTAATTACCTTCTGACCATCCATCATTTCTTCGATAAAACCATTGGTTGCACCAAGGTCACGCTGCTGAGCGATAAAGTATTTACCACTTTTCCCGGCAAGATTTTTCGTGACAAGGAGCATGACACCAACCATTACAAGAGTAAGAACAGTCAGTGGGATATTCAGGATAATCATGTAAATCAGTACACTGACAATGGTAATGACACTGTTGATTAACTGCGGAATACTCTGGCTGATCATCTGACGAAGGGTATCAATGTCATTGGTGTATACAGACATGATATCGCCGTGGGCATGCGTGTCAAAGTATTTAATGGGCAGTGTTTCCATATGGGTAAACAAATCGATTCGCAAATCATTTAAAGTACCCTGCGTAACATAAATCATAATCTTAGAATAAGCAAAGGTACTTAAAACTCCCACACCGTAAAAGCATGCAACACGAAGGATGGCAGCAGCCAGCGGTGCAAAGTCCTTATCCGGTGAATTCAGAATCGGGATAATATAGCTGTCAATCAGGGTTTTCATAAACATGGTTCCCTGGGTGTTGGCAAGAACACTTAATACAATAAAGACAAGTACCAGGAAGCAGGCAATTCCGTATTTCCGGAAAATGTAAGCCATCAGACGGCAGAATAATTTGCCCGGATTCTTTACTTTCCTTTTTTCAGCCATTACTGAGCACCTCCATTCTCATCAAAGTCACCACCGCCGCCGGTCTGGGATTCATAGACATCACGGTAGATGGCATTATTTGCTAATAATTCTTCATGGGTTCCAAAGCCGTTAATCTTACCTTCATCTAAGACAATAATGCGGTCAGCACTCTGGACACTGGAGATTCGCTGGGCAATAATCAGCTTGGTTGTACCCGGAATCTCTTCGGCAAAGGCTTTGCGGATTTTGGCATCAGTTGCGGTATCTACGGCACTGGTGCTGTCATCCAGAATCAGAATCTTCGGTTTCTTTAAGAGGGCACGGGCAATACAAAGACGCTGCTTCTGACCACCGGATACGTTGGTTCCCCCCTGTTCGATGTATGTATTGTATTTATCCGGAAAAGTGTTGATAAAATCATCGGCACATGCTAATTTGCAGGCACGGATACATTCTTCTTCCGTAGCATTTTTATCGCCCCAGCGCAGGTTATCAAGAATTGTACCGGAGAAAAGTACGTTTTTCTGCAGTACAACGGCAACCTGGTTACGCAGGGTATCAAGGTCATACTTTCTTACATCAATGCCGCCAACGGAGACAGAGCCTTCAGTTACATCATACAGACGGCTGATTAAGTTCACCAGACTGGACTTGGAACTTCCGGTTCCGCCTAAGATACCGATGGTTTCACCGGAATGAATAGACAGATTGATATCGGAAAGAACCGGCTCAGCCGCATCTTCTTTATAGCTGAAGGCAACATGGTCGAAGGTAATACTTCCGTCTTTTACTTCCATAACCGGATGCTTTGGGTTATTTAAGTTACTCTTTTCGTTTAATACTTCAGAAACCCGGCGGGCACTGGCAACACTCATGGTAATCATGACAAATACCATGGAGAGCATCATCAGGCTCATCAGAATATTCATACAGTAGGTTAAGAGACTCATCAGCTCACCGGTAGTGAGGCTGCTGTTTACAATCATCTTTGCACCAAGCCAGCTGATTAAAAGAATACAGGTATATACCGTAAACTGCATGGCAGGAGCATTGAAAACAACAACATTTTCAGCCTTTACCAGGAGCTTGTAAATATTTCCGCTGGCTTTCTTAAAAGTAGAAGCTTCATGGTCTTCACGGACATAAGCTTTTACTACGCGGATAGCGGAAACATTTTCCTGGACTCTTGCGTTTAAGTCATCATATTTTGGAAAAGCTTCATTAAAATATCTGGTAGCAAACCGGATGATGATAGCAAGCACACCACCTAAGAGGATAACGGCAATCAGATAAACGCTGGCAAGCTTCGGACTGATAAAGAAGGACATTGCCATGGCACAAATCAGACTGGCCGGTGCTCTCGTACACATGCGGAGGATCATCTGGTAAGCATTCTGCAGGTTGGTGACGTCAGTAGTCATACGGGTAACAAGACCTGCAGTGCTGTATTTATCAATGTTAGCAAAGGAAAAGGTCTGAATATTTTCAAACATGGATTTCCTTAAGTTACGGGCAAATCCGGTGGATGCCCGGGCACCATATTTTCCACCCATAATTCCGGCAAACAGGGAGAAGCATGCAGCAACGACCATCCAGGCACCGACTACATAGATGTGATGGATGTCACCCTTGTTGACACCATTATCAATGATGGAAGCCATCAGAAAAGGAATTAAAGTTTCCATCAGAACCTCAAGGATCATAAAGATAGGAGTTAAGATGGAATCACGTTTAAATTCTTTAATCTGGGCAGCTAAAGTCTTTAACATAAATTTCACTTCCTTTTTTCTAAATTGTATGCTATAACATAAATGTTAGCATACTAACAGATATTGTTATATAACAATATTTTTTATATGTCAATGAATTTTTTGGGAAAGAAAAGAAGGATTATGAGATGTGCGAAGAGAGAAAACTTGGAAATGACATCCGGGTCATACATAATATGATAGGAGCATACTGTGACCGGTATGGTGCGGATCAGAGAGATGGTGTGGCACCGATGCAGGGGCGGACACTGGGCTTTTTATATTGTAATAAAGATAAGGTCATCTGCCAGAAGGACATTGAGCAGGAATTCTTAATTTCCAGGGCAACGGCAAGCAAAATGCTGCAGTCCATGGAGAAAAAGGAACTGATTACCAGAAAAGAACTAAAAGAAGATGCACGATTAAAGCAGATTCTTCTGACGAAAAAGGGGGAACAGCAGCATTTGAAAATGATGAACTTCTTTTCTGAAATGGAGAAGCTCCTGGTGGATGGAATGACAAAAGAAGAAGCAGATGAACTATATTCTCTTTTGAAACGTGTACGCTATAATCTTGAGAAGAATCTGTAAAGCTTAGGAAAAGACATAAGGAAAAGAGAAGGTTCTACTTCCTATATATATGACTTTTTGCTATAATAGATGCAAACGAAGAAAAGGGAGGAGCAGGAGATGATTATTTTCTGGTTAGCACTTTTTGTAATATTACTGATTATAGAGATTATTACGGTAGGACTGACAACCATCTGGTTTGCAGGCGGAAGCATGGCAGCCCTGATTGTGGCAGCAGTAGGAGGTCCAGTCTGGCTGCAGGTAATTTTATTCCTTGTGGTATCTTTTGTATTGTTATTCTTTACAAGACCATGGGCAGTAAAATATTTAAACCCGCATAAGACCCGGACGAATTACGAGGATGCCATCGGAAAGACCGTACGTGTAACAATGAAGATTGACAATATCGAAGAGACAGGAACAGCTGTATTAAACGGACAGGAATGGACGGCAAGAAGCAATGACGATGCAGTTACCATAGAAGCAGATACTACTGCAGAAGTTGTGGCAATAAGTGGTGTCAAACTGATTGTAAAACCACAGTAGAGTAAGAAAAGATAAGGCAGGCGATTGCATATGAAACTTGGAATGGTATTTGAAGGCGGAGCCAGCAGGACAATTTTTTCCTGTGGAGTGGCAGACGCATTTCTTGAAGAAAATATAATGCCTGATTATTTTATCGGCGTATCGGCAGGAATAGCCTTTGGCTTATCCTATTTGTCAAAGCAGCACGGCAGAAACTTAGAGCTTGCAAGAAAATATATGTCAGATGGTAATTATCAGGGATTTAAGTTCTTATTTGATAAGAACCGCAAGACCTTTTATAATCTGGATTACGTCTTTGATGAAGTGCCAAATAAATTACTGCCCTTTGATTATGATGCATTTGCAGCATTTCCGGGACAGGTGGAAGCAGCAGTGACCAACATTCATTCCGGTAAAGCAGAGTATCTTGAAGTGCCAAGAGACAGCTCCAGCATGTCAGTTATCGAAGCAAGCTGTGCACTTCCGGTATTTTCAAGCCGGTGCAGGTGGGCAGACGCTATTATCTGGATGGCGGCGTGGCAGATTCCGTTCCATTTGAGAGGGCATTAGAGCAGGGCTGCGATAAGGTAATTGTCGTACTGACAAGAGAGCGTGGCTATGAGAAGCATACGGATGGAGGAACGAAGATTTCTTCTGCATTATATCGGCGTTATCCAAATATCGTAAAGGATTTGAAGGAGCGTCCAGCAAAATATAATGAGTCCATGCAAAAATTATTCCGGTTGGAAAAAGAAGGACGCGTTTTTGTAATTGCACCGGATACGACCCATGGGGTAGGCAGAACCGAAAGTGACCCGAAGCGGTTAGAAGAATTATACGAAGAAGGTTATCTTGAGGGAAAAGAACAGATGGTAGCATTAAAGAATTATTTGAAGAAGTAAGAAGCAGGAATGATGAGTGAACAGATAGAGCAGGAAAAGACAATTCATTATAATGATGCAAAAATCTGGCAGATTGCATTTTTTTCCATGAATAATACAGCAGCAAATCTGTATCTGGCTTTGATGGGCTATATCTCATACTATGCCAATTCCATGGCTGGCTTTTCTGTTGTGTTGATTTCTTCACTGGTAACAGCAATGAATATTTTTGATGGTGTAACTGACCCTGTGGTTGGTTTTCTGTTGGATAAGAGTAAAGGACGGTTTGGAAAATTCCGTCCTTTTATGGTGGCTGGAAATATACTGATGGCAGTCAGTGCTGTTCTCCTGTTTGCGACAACACATCTGATTTCAAAGTGGGTACGGATTCCGTATTTTATTATTATCTATGCAATTTTTATTATCGGATATACCTTTCAGACTGTGGTTGCCAAATCGGGGCAGACGATTATTACCAATAATCCGAAGAAACGCCCGCTGTCCACTTATTTCGATTCCATTTTCATCATGGCGGCATACGGCGGCAGTGCCTTGTTTGTAGCCAATTATCTGGTGCCGAAATACGGTGGATTTACCAACGAAGAGCTGTATGTGGAGTATGTATTCTGGGTTGTGGTATTGTCGGCACTGGCAACACTTTTGGCGGTAATCGGAATCTGGAAGAAAGACCAGCCGGGACGCTATGAACATCAGCAGACACAGAAGATTAAGGTGTGGGATTTTTTCTTGATTTTAAAACAGAACAAGCCAATCCGTATGCTGATTATGGCAGCCTGCACCAACCGGTTTGCGGCAACGGTATACAGCCATACAACAGTAGGCGTTATGCTTTATGGCATCATGATGGAAAATTATGGAATTGCCGGATGGATTGGTGTGGTGGCAGCATTGCCGACGCTTTTGGTAGTGACCGTTGGCATCCGGGCAGCACAGAGGATGGGACAGAAGAAGGCACTGGTATTATTTACGGGACTTGGCATTTTCTTCCAGTTACTATTGATTGTGGTGTTGATGCAGGACAATATCAATACGGTTACTTTTAATCTCAAACATTTTAATGCCATTTCCTTCTGGTTTATGTTATTCTTTGTATTATTAAATGGCTGTAAGTCCATTACAAATAATATGGTGGTGCCGATGATTGCAGACTGCTCCGATTATGAGCAGTACCGCAGCGGTAAATTTGTACCGGGACTGATGGGAGCACTGTTTTCCTTTGTAGATAAAATTTTTGCGGCACTGGGAACGGCATTTGTAGGACTGGTAATGTTACTTATTGGATATAATAAAACATTTCCGCAGATTGGTGATGCCTTGACACCGGTATTGCGTTATACAACCATATTCCTATTTTGCGGAACACCGATTATCGGCTGGGTAAGTTCTTTGATTGCGTTGAAATTTTACCGGCTGGACAAGAAGAAAATGAATGAAATTGCGGCAGCATTGCAGGAGGAAGAGATAGAATGAAAATCGTTTTTTTAGATGCAAAATCAATTGGAGAGGATATTGATTTATCCGCATATGATGCATTGGGAGAAGTTATAAAATATGATTTCTCGACAGCAGAGGAAGCGGCAGTACGAAGCGTGGATGCAGATGTGCTGGTACTAAATAAAGTAGAAGTTAACGAAAAGACCATTGGAAATGCAAGCCACTTAAAGCTTGTGTGTGTGACGGCAACCGGAACGAATAATCTCGATAAGGCATACCTTGAAAAACGTGGTATTGCATGGCGCAACGTAGCAGGATATTCCACGGAATCGGTGGCACAGCATACCTTTGCCATGCTCTTTTATTTACTGGAAAAGCTGCCTTATTATGACCGCTATGTAAAAGAAGAAAAATATATCGGAGATAAAATGTTTACCCACTTTGATAAACATTTCGGAGAGCTGGCAAAAATGACCTGGGGCATTATCGGACTTGGAAATATCGGAAGAAGAGTTGCAGATATTGCAAAAGCCTTTGGCTGTCGTGTCATTTACTATTCCACTTCCGGGCGAAACAGCCAGCCGGGCTATGAGCGTGTCAGCTTCGAAGAACTGTTAAAGGAATCGGATATTGTATCCGTTCATGCACCGTTGGATGAAAAAACGTTGGATTTGATGAATAAAAAAGCTTTTCATCAGATGAAGAAAACGGCTATTTTCTTAAACCTTGGAAGAGGACCGATTGTGGTAGAAGAGGATTTGGCAGAAGCCTTGGAACAGGGTGAGATTGCGGCAGCAGGACTGGATGTCCTCCGGGTAGAACCGATGAGTCCGGAAAATCCGCTGAGCAGAATCAAAGACAGTGAGAAATTACTGATTACGCCGCATATTGCATGGGCGAGTGTGGAAGCCCGCACCCGCCTCATGGAGATTATCTGTGGTCAGATTCAGGAATTTTTCTCTAATGGAAGTCCGGAATCATAAGAGTTGTTTCCTAGCTCTAAGGAAAGTGCATCTAACTGTTCCCGGTAAACCGGCGTTCCGATTGGAAGCGTAAACAGTCTTGCAGTTTTATTTAAGATGGACTGATACCGGGTTCCCGCAGTATCCAGAAGGTCAAAGAAGGACTCATGGGAGACATCTTCTTTGTTCCATGGATTTCGCCAACGGAAATGACGAAGATTCAGCGGGTCTACCGTAAAAGTAAAGTAGTCACTTGGAATCAACGGAGAAATACATGCATAACCTAAAGTCTTTGCCTCGATTTTACGGGCAAGGACTTTTTTCTTGCCCTGCGGGTCACGAATCCATGCAGTATTAAGCTGCACAGCTTCTAAGGCAGCCTGCATGGAGCGGTAAGTAAAGCGGTACTCTTTATATGTGGAGCTGTAAGCCTTTAATAATAAAGAAGCAATAATGTGCCGTTCCTTCCGGCTGATGTGCAGGGTGGCACTCTGGTTGAATTCAGATGGTGCACAGTTTTTATAATAAGCAAGAAGCTCTGCATCAATATCTGTTTCCAGATATACATGATGACCAAAATAACCCTTATCATAAGTGCCATAGTGTGACTTGGCAAAGATATATGGATGACAGGTAGTATCTAAGACATAATGTCCAAGAAAGCCGCAGATATAGGAAATGGCAATCTGCTGTTCCGTCTCTTCCAAGAACATGTCCTTACTTTTTAAAAGCTGGGTAAGAAAAATACCGGTATTTTTGTGGTGTGCCAACTGCCCGATATTTCCGGAAGAGCGGAGGTAGGACGGCAGGTAATAAAAGAAAATATCCGGTCCCTGTAAGCCCATACAGAATGCATGCGGAAATTTACGGATGCAGGAAACAAGATCTGGTTCCTCTAATTCACGAAAAGAATTCAGTCCAAATAAATAGTGGGTGGTAAATCCTGGCATAACAACAATCCTTTCAACTAATTATATTTTAAGTGATTGCAGCAAATTTTAAAGGGTGAGTTTTTTGCTATTTAAAAGTATCTTTTTCGGCTATAAAATACCGCAGTTCTAAAGTGCATGTTTTTCTTCCTGTGATAAAAACCGTCTTTCCAATGTTTGACAAAAGTACTGCACGGTTCGCCGAAATGCGGATGCATGATAAGGGCTGTTAGGGGCACCCGGAATTTCGTCTGGCATCCGGCAACGCTGGCACAGGACGTGCCAGCGAGGCGCATCTGAACATGGATGTGAATTTGCGCCGGTTGCCAGAACGAATGAAATGTAAATCGAAATTCCCAGTGCCCCTTGCAGGCTTTATGTCGCATCCGCATCCGGCGGACCGTGCGGTACTTCCGTCAAAGCAGGCGGAAAGACAGTTTACAATCAAGAAAAACATGCACTAAGAACTGCAGGCATTTCATATCAAAGAAAAAGATATCTTTTGAATATCAAAAACTCACCATTTAGAATTTCTTTCGTTGCAATCGCTTATATATAGATAATTAAAGTATAGCACTTTTTGCCAGGAAATATAATACAGAAGTTTGACAAAAAATGGATATTTGATATAATCCTGTGTGTGACGAATAATCCATGGAGATACGTGGTAAAATAGACAGGCAGCAGAGGAAAAAGAGAACTGGGAGTGAGGTTTTATTAATAAGCGGACAAAGCAAATACTGAAACTGGTTTTTGTAATTGCCATCGTAGCAATTATCATTTATACGTTCCGGGATTCAGCCGGACCAATTTTAAAGGAGCTTTCTACAACTGCACCTTGGGTGGTCATTACCATCTGCGGTGCCGGTGTTATGTATAATGTGGTAGAAGGATGGATTAATTATTCCTTCGCAAAGCAGTATAATCCACAGTTTACATACCGGATGGGTGTAGAGAGCGCCTTTTATTGCTCATTTTACCGTGTGGCAACCTTAGGCAGTGGTGCCGGTGTGGCAGCGGTATATTATTTCAATGAAAAAGGAATTCCGGTTTTTCAGGGAACCGGAATGTATATGGTAGAGTATGCGATTCATAAAGTAACGATTGCAATCTTTTCCATTATTTTCTTCCTGTTAAATTTCGGATTTATGAAGGAACATTATTCCGAATATTTTAATCTTCTGATTGCAGGATATGTGTTGACGGCAGTGATAGCAACTGCATTACTTTTATTCTGCTGTTCAAAGAAGTTCCATGGAATTTTACTTTTCCTGGTGGACAAGCTGAACCGCAAAGGAAAATTCGATGCGCAGGCAGCCATGTTACGGGAACAGTGTGGCATCTTAGAGGATGCAGCAGGCATGCTTCTGACCAAGGGAAAACTAATCGCATCCATTGTAGCTAAGAATCTGTTGAAATTTGCATTCTGCTATGGCATACCATTCGTGATTTTATATCGGGAATATGGATTGACACTGTTACAGTCCTGGGCAGTTACTTCCCTTGCTTTTATGCTGGCAGCAGTCATTCCGTCTCCGGCAGGAATCGGTTCCTCAGAGTTTGTATTTACCGCATTGTTTACAGTATTGGTAGGAACCGGAGAAGCCGGTTCTGCGGCACTGTTATACCGTTTTGCAACATTCGTACTTCCATTTGTTATCGGTGGTGTGGTGGTATTACTGCATAAGCGTATTGACCGACGGATTGCAAAACGCAAGGCAGATAAGGCACAGCAGTAAGGGAAAGAGAAGGAATTAAGATGAAAGAAAGAAAAGGAATCAGTGGCAGCACACTGAAAATCATTGCGATTATAACGATGTTAATTGACCATATCGGAGCCGGAGTTCTTGGCAGATTGCTGGTAGTCCGTGGTATGAATGAGGCGGCAGATCTGAATGCATGGATTGATGCCAACAGTACCCTGGTGATTACATATCAGATGATGCGTTTTGTCGGAAGACTGGCATTTCCGATTTTCTGTTTCCTTTTAATCGAGGTTTTGAACATACACATGATGTGAAGAAATATGCACTTCGTCTGCTTTCCTTCTGCATGGTATCTGAAATTCCATTTGACTTATTATTCAATGGAAAAATATTGGAATCCGGTTATCAGAATGTATTTTTTACACTGTTTATCGGACTGATGGTTATGTGGGGATTTCAGGCAGTGGAGAATCAGGAACGGTTTGCGAAGTTTAAGAAAGTTATTTTTGATGCGGGAATTCTTGCAGCAGGAATCCTTGCGGCAGAATTTTTAAATACCGACTATGCCGGAATTGGCGTTGCCTGCATCGTATTACTCTATGTATTCCGTAAGAAAAAATCCTACCAGCTGCTTGCAGGATGTATCGGATTTTCCTGGGAGCTTACTGCACCGCTGGCATTCATTCCGATTGCGTTTTATAATGGAAAACGTGGACTTTCTTTGAAATACTTTTTCTACATTTTCTATCCGGCGCACCTTCTGATTTTGTATATCATCTGCTGGGCAATGGGAATGGGACCGATTGCAGTCGCATAGATTTCTTTAAGATTTTGTGAAGAGGCTTGCAAACAAAAAAGACCTGCGTTATAGTAGCGGATGGACAGAAGTTCTGTCACAGAAGAAGACGGCAGGATTGTAAGAAATGAATGAGAATAAAGCAGAAAGAAATGAAATAGAACAGAATAAGACCGTACAGGATAAAACGGAGCAGAATAAAAAACATTCAGCTAGACTTATCGAACTGGATTATAAGAAAACAAATATAAGAGCCGGACTCATTGCTTTTGCAGTGATGTTGGGCTTTTGTCTCTATGGTGGGGTAAATGTGCCAGTGGCAGCTGCCGCAGGGCTGATTTATTTTGGAATCAAAAATCTTAAGATTACATTGCCGGAGAAAGCCAATCCACTCTGGGCTGCTCTTGAAATTTTCTTAAGTGCCATCATGACAGAGCATATGGTGCAGTATCTTTTGCTGGATGCAGAGCTGCGGGAGAAAATCAGTGTGAATCACACCCGATGGAATGTGCTCTGCTGCATGGCCTTTTATCTTGCCCTGTTAGTGATTACAGCAAAGCCGAAGATTGCCTGCATGATAGGACATATTTTCCTTTTAAGCCTTGCAGGAATCAATTACTTTGTCTATCAGTTCCGTGGAAATGAATTTTCTTTCGGAGATTTGAAAGCGGCATCCACCGGACTTTCCGTGGCAGCAAATTATAAATTTGTATTGGAAGACCGGGCGGTCTATGTCATACTTCTTAGCATGATATATGTTGCCTTTATAAGGAAGCTGAATTTTGAATTTAAAAAGAAATGGATGCTTCGGATCAGTGCCTTTGCGGCAGCGCTGGTGATGGGAATTTATGTGGGAATTGCCACAGAAGATACGGTAATGGAATCCTGGGAACAGAAAGGAACTTACCGCAACGGCTATATCTTAAATTTTGTACTCAGCATCCGGGATTCCTTTGTGGCGGAGCCGGATGGATACTCAAAAGATGTGGTGGAAGAGATTTCCAAAGAATATCCGGCACCGGAGAATAAAGGCTCGGAAGATGACCCGACCATTATTGTCATTATGAATGAGTCCTTTGCTGATTTGAGTGTGATTTCCCATTATGGATTTGAGACAACGGAAGAGGTAACACCATTTTTTGATTCCATGGACACCAATGTCATTAAGGGATATGCACTGTCTTCTGTCTTTGGTGCAAAGACACCGGATTCTGAGTGGGAATTTCTGACGGGAAATTCCATGGCATTCCTGCCAAGCGGCTCCGTGCCTTATCAGCAGTATATGTCAAAGAAACCGTATTCCCTGGTGAGCACCTTAAAGGAGCGGGGATATTCCTGCATTTCCATGCATCCTTACTATGCGTCCGGCTGGAGCAGAAGCAAGGTTTATCCGTTGCTGGGCTTCGATGAGAGTCTCTTTATCGATGATTTCGACCAGACCAATATCATGCGGGAATATATTACGGACCAGGAATTATACAATAAAATTATTGACCAGTATGAGGAAAAGACTTCCGATGAGAAATTATTTATCTTAGGTGTTACCATGCAGAATCACGGTGGCTATACCGATTATTATGACAATTTCCGGAATACGATAAATCTTAAGAATCATTATTTCAGTGATGTGAACCAGTATTTAAGCCTGATTCATGAGAGTGACAAGCACTGGAAATCTGATTACTTATTTTGAAAATGTGGATGACAAGGTCGAAATCGTATTTTTCGGAGACCATCAGCCGAGTCTGAATAATAATTTCTATCAGTCCATGAATGGCAAGGGATTATCCGGTCTTACCTTGGATGAACTGCAGGAATTATTTACAGTACCATTTTTTGTATGGACGAATTATGACAGTGAAAGTAAAGATGTGGAACTGACCAGCCTGAATTACTTATCTACAATGACACTGCAGCAGGCGGGTATTGAACTGCCGGCATATAACCAGTTCTTAGCAGACTTACAGGAAGAGATACCGGCAATGAATTCCAGAGCATTTTATTCGAAGAGCCAGGGTGAATTCTTTCATTATTCTGAGGCACAGGGGGGAGATGCAGACCTTCTGAATCAGTATAATATCCTGCAATACAACAACATGTTTGAAAAAGACAAGGATAAAAATCTTTTTCCGTATTATGAAACACCGGATTAAAGAGTGAAAAACATAGAGAAAGTGAAGGGTATGGGAAAAGCGGAAAGGCAGGGGGAAGATGTACCGGATTTATCTTGTGGAAGATGATGTAATTATAGCCAGAAGTATTAAAAAACATTTAGAAAACTGGGAATATGAAGTGCAGTGCACAAAAGATTTTTCAGCAGTTACAAAAGAATTTGCGGAGTTTGCACCGCAGCTTGTGCTGATGGACATCGGACTTCCTTTTTACAATGGATATTACTGGTGCAGTGAAATCCGCAAAATTTCCAAGGTACCGATTATCTTTCTCTCTTCAGCTGCGGACAATATGAATATTGTCATGGCTGTGAATATGGGAGCGGATGATTTTATTGCAAAGCCTTTTGACTTAAGTGTCCTAACGGTAAAGGTACAGGCGATGCTGCGGCGTACTTATGATTTTACGGAAGGCGGCGAAATACTGACCTATCACGGAGTGATGCTTCAGGTGGCGGAAGCAGTCCTTACCTATCAGGATAAGAAAGTGGAACTTACCAGGAATGAACTGCGGATTCTAAAGACACTGATGGAAAATAAGGAAAAGGTAGTCTCAAGAGATACGCTGATGACAAAGCTCTGGGAAAGTGACTGCTTTGTGGATGAGAATACACTTTCCGTAAATGTAAACCGCCTTAGGAAGAAGCTTTCAGATGCAGGTCTGGAGGATTTTATTCTTACAAAGAAGGGAATCGGGTATCGGCTGAAATGAGATTTGTCAAAAATTATCTGAAGGAAAATCTGAAATGGCTGTTGTTAGTGCTTGCCTGCTTTGGAATCCTGTGCTTTGTAATCGGATTCGAGCAGGTGCCGCTGGCACAATGGGGATATGCGGCATTTTTGTGCTTCTTCCTGTTTTTGCTGGTAGTAATCATAGACTTTACAAGGCGTTATCTGCATCATAAGAAGTTAGAAAAGCAGACTTCTGAAATTGCAGTGACAATGGATAAGCTGTCATTGCCACGGGGACAGATGGAAACGGATTATCAGGAATTGCTTCGCTCTTTATATATCACCCTGCAGCAGCAGATTAATGAGCTGGAAAACGGGCAGGTGGAGCAGGCAGAATATTTTACCATGTGGGTGCACCAGATTAAGACGCCGATTGCGGCACTGCGCCTGCTGCTGGCAGAGGAAGAGGATGAGCGGAGCCAGGAAATGTGGGAAGAGCTTTTCTCCATTGAACAGTATGTGGAAATGGCATTGCAGTTTACCAGAATATCAGCGAAAACCACAGATTTTGTAATCGGGGAAGTTGCGCTGGATAAAGTAGTACGGGAGGCAATCCACAAGTATGCCAGACTGTTTGTGCGAAAGAAAATTAAAATGGAATTAAGTTCCATTGACACGCAGGTACTGACCGATGAAAAATGGCTGGAATTTGTAATCGAACAGATTTTATCCAATGCCATTAAATATACTGCCGGTGGAACCATTTCTGTTTATTTAGAGGAAGAATCGGAGCAAGAGACAAAAGAGCTGGTTATCGAAGATACCGGAATCGGTATCGCACCGGAGGATTTGCCAAGGATTTTTGAAAAAGGCTATACCGGTTATAACGGTCATGCAGATAAGCACTCCACAGGAATCGGACTGTATCTCTGCCGGAAAATTATGCGCAAGCTGTCCCATGAAATTACGATTGAGTCGGAGATTGGAGTGGGAACGAAGGTACATCTTGAAATACGGTAGGAGGGGAAGCTTCCATTTTTTTTTTCAAAAGTAAGTTAAAGTTTTCTTAAAACAGTATCTACGGAGCGTGGAATCCGCATAAATTCACCATTTTCTACGTCCCGTGGGTGTACTTAAAATGAAATTACCAGATAATCAAAGCAGAAAGGAGGAAAGCAGATGGATCAGATAATAATTGGAAAATTTATTGCAGAAGAAAGAAAAAGAAAGGGTTATACCCAGAAGCAGTTATCTGAGAAATTAGGAATTAGTGATAAAACGATTTCTAAGTGGGAATGTGGAAATGGTTTTCCGGAGGTGTCGTTGCTATTACCTTTGTGTGGGGAACTGGATATTACTGTAAATGAGCTTTTATCCGGAGAAAGAGTTTCTGAAGAAGATTATCGTAGAAAGGCGGAAGAAAATATGGTGAATTTAGTAAAAGAAGCACAGGAAAGTAAGAAAAAAATAATTTTATCAGCAATGGTGGCAATGTTAGTAATTGTTGCAGCAACACCATTATTTGTGGTGTCAGGAGCTCTTGTAATGGAAAACTGGTTGAGGATTCTTTTAATTATGTTAGGTACGGCAGTAATTATAATGGGTATTGCGATTGCCTGCGTTCTTGACCGTGATGCAGGAGCGTATGAATGTCCGGAATGTCATGGCAGATTTGTGCCAGAGATGAAGGATTATATTATGGGACCACATACTATCCGAAAAAGAAAACTGACCTGTCCACGATGTGGTGCACGTAAGTATTGCAGAAAAGTGTTGACAAAATAAGATGGATGCACAGCATGTGAAGTAGAGATAAGTGATATACAAAATTATGTCCTGAAAAATGTAAATATTAGCAAATTTATCACCTGAAAAATGTGGAATATAATTATGGTACAATAAAAAAGCTAGAAAATATAATTTCAATCTTACAAAAATGTAAGAGATAAAGGGAAAATGTAAGCAGAATCCATGGCTGACATTTTCCTTTTTTGCTATGATAATGGAAAAGATGACAGAGCAATAAAGTGAGGAGAAAACAATGGCAATTTTAGAAGTAAATAATCTGAAAAAAGTTTATACAACCCGTCTGGGTGGAAATCAGGTAGAGGCATTAAAAAGTCTTAACTTTTCTGTGGAAGAAGGGGAATATGTAGCAATCATGGGAGAATCCGGTTCCGGAAAGACCACGCTTTTAAACATTCTGGCAGCACTGGATAAGCCGACCGGTGGACAGGTCATATTAAATGGCAAGAACATTGTGGATATCCGGGAAAAAGAGATTTCCGCATTCCGGAGAGAAAATCTTGGATTTGTATTTCAGGACTTTAATCTTTTGGATAATTTTTCGTTAAAAGATAATATCGTTCTTCCGCTGGTGTTATCCGGTGTGGATTATAAAGAGATGGAGCGGCGCATAACACCGATTGCAGCGCAGCTTGGAATTCTTGATATTCTGGGAAAATATCCTTATGAAGTATCTGGCGGACAGAAACAGCGTGCGGCGGTAGCAAGAGCCTTGATAATCAAACCGGAACTGGTACTGGCAGATGAGCCTACCGGAGCATTGGACTCCAAAGCGACGGAAGATTTATTGACATTATTTAATAAGATTAATGAGCGGGGACAGACCATTCTTATGGTAACGCATAGTACCAAAGCTGCCAGCCATGCAAGAAGGGTATTATTTATTAAGGATGGAGAAGTATTCCACCAGATTTACCGTGGCAATTTAAGCAGTGAAGAATTGTATGCAAAGATTTCCGATACACTTATGATGCTTACGACAGGTGGTGAGAAAGATGAATAAGAGGTTATATGGAAAACTGGCAGTAAATAACATAAAGCACAACAGACAGTTTTATCTGCCGTATCTGTTGACCGGAATACTGACGGTGGCATTCTTTTATACCATGTTGTATCTGAATTACAATCCGGGACTGGACGAACTGCCATTTGGTGCCGTGGATGTAAAGTTTGTGCTGGGACTGGGTGCAGTTATCATTGGATTTTTCTCTGTGATATTCCTGTTTTACACCAACAGCTTTATTATGAAACGGAGAAAAAAGGAGCTTGGTATTTATAACATTCTTGGAATGGAGAAAAGGCATCTGGCAAAAGTAATTTTTCTGGAGACGTTTTTTTCGGCAGTGGTTGCCATCGGTGGCGGACTTGTTGCAGGAATTGCTTTCAGTAAACTGATGTGTATGTTATTGTACGCCATGATTGGATACCATGCAGAAATTGTTTTTTATGTATCAGAAAGTGGCGTTGTAAGTACCATCCTTTTGTTTTCCGGTATTTTTATGCTGACCTTTATATATAATCTGTTTCAGATACAGCTTGCCAAACCGGTGGAATTGCTGCATGGAAGCAGCCAGGGCGAGCGGGAGCCGAAGACGAAAAAGCTGATGGCAATAGTTGGAATTGTAACACTTGCAGCAGGCTACTATATGGCAATTACAGTAGATAATCCGGTAACTGCAGTGCTTCTGTTCTTTGTAGCGGTAATACTTGTAATTATCGGAACCTATTTTATATTTATGGCAGGCAGCATTGCAGTGCTTAAGTTCTTAAGAAAGAGAAAAAGTTATTATTATAAAAAGAAACATTTTGTGGCAGTCTCTGGTCTTATTTACCGGATGAAACAGAATGCAGCAGGACTGGCAAGCATCTGTATTTTATCCACGATGGTACTGGTGGTAATTTCTTCAACGGTAAGTATGTATGCCGGACTGGATGATGAACTGGCAACCCGTTATCAGGGAGATATCGGAGTATCCATTATCAGTGAAAATCCGATTACAGAAGGTGATACGTTGCGGGAGTTAGTGAACCGCACCATCCAGCAGGAGAACCGCAGTATAAAAGAAGAACAGGGCATGATGACGCTGACATTTTCCTGCATATCAGAAGATGGAAATCTTGTAATTCGAAAACATGATGATGAGGGCGATTATAGTTCTGATATTATTATGCTCCGCATGATTACAAGGGAAGATTATGAGGAAGCTTATAATGTAAGGGTTCCGGAGCTTTCGGATCACGAAGTGGTGTTGGTAACCAGTGATGGCTATGATAAAGATACGATTACGGTTGGAGATTATACTTATCCTATTTTACAGAAACAGCATTTTTCTTCTGAAAATGGACATTGGATGGATAATCAGGTCTATTATATGGTAGTAAACAATATAGAAGATATGGCACCGTTGTATGAAGCACAGAAAGAAATTTATGGGAAAAATGCCAGCAGCTATTATTATTCTCTGTATATCGACATCGATGGAAACAAGGAAGAAAAAATTGCCTGTGGAAATGCAGTATCTGCGGCAATTGGTGCATCCGGAATGGAGGAAGGGCATGACGGTAAATATTATATTATGATAGAAAACAGGGCAGAAAATGAAGATTCCTTCCGGCAGATGTATGGTGGCTTTCTGTTCCTTGGCATTTTCCTTGGAATCCTGTTTTTGATGATTACCGTACTTATTATTTTTTATAAGCAGATTTCGGAAGGATATGAGGATAAAGAGCGCTTTGCCATTATGGAAAAAGTAGGAATGAGCAATGAAGAGGTAAAGAAAACAATCAGTGCACAGATCCGGATGGTATTTTTACTACCGATTGTTACCGCTGCGCTACATGTGCTGGCAGCGTTTCCAATGATCCGGATGATACTGGCAGTGATGAATCTGAATAATGGAAGACTGTTTGCGTACTGTCTCCTTGGTACGATTGCAGTATTTACAGTTATTTATCTTCTGGTATACAAGATGACCTCAAGAACCTATTATCGAATTGTTGGGCATCAGATTGGGTAGAGACTCTAATAATATCAAATAACCGTAAGAATCTGCTGCCGGCAGTTTCTTACGGTTGTCTGGCAAAGAAGAGAAAGTTCCCGCTGCACTATGGCGTCATAGGAGCTTCTTCCGAGGTGTGTATTTAGCAATTGTTTTTAAAAGAAGTTCTGTATCCAGCGGTTTGGTGAGATGTTCATTCATTCCTGCAGAAAAAGTCTTCTGCCGGTCTTCTGCAAAAGCATTGGCAGTCATGGCAAGAATCGGAATGGTTGCGGCATCTGCACGGTCCAGGGAACGGATGGCTTTCGTAGCCTGGTAGCCATCCATAACTGGCATCATGACATCCATCAGAATCAGATCGTATTCCTGCGGAGAGGAGGCTTCAAATAAGGTCAGGGCTTCCTTTCCATTGTGGGCTTCAGTAACCGTTGCACCAGCATCCGTCAGAATAAATTCCGCAATCTCAAGATTAAGAGAATTATCTTCTGCCAGAAGAATATGATAGCCGGAAAGAGAGATTTCTTCAGCGGAAGTTTCCGCTTCAGAAGTGGAAGCGGCATTATGGTCGATACAAAAAGGAATCGTAATCCGGTAAGTGGTGCCAATATCCTTTTCGCTGGAAAAATCAATGGTTCCGCCCATTTTATCCAAAAGATTCTTTACAATTGCCATGCCAAGTCCGGTACCGTTGTAAGTAGAACGGGCATTATGGTTTTCCTGAGTAAAAGGTTCAAATAAATGCTCCTGAAATTCTTTGCTCATGCCGATTCCGGTATCAGAGCAGGTAAATTCAATCCAGGCAGTATCTTCCGTGAAACGTACTTCATGACAACTTAGAATGACTTTTCCATTTTCCTTATTATATTTTACTGCATTGCTTACAATATTCATAAGAAGCCGCTTGATATGAATAGGACTTCCGATGAGACAGGGATGCTGGACAGAAGGAACTCCGGAAATAATTTCGATGCCACGTTCCGCAGCCTGCTTTTCTATGATGGTGGTGATATCATTGACCAGGTGTAGAACATGGAACGGGCGGGATTCTAAGACAATTTCGCCTGATTCCAGTTTTCCCATATCAAGAACTTCATTTACAAGTTCTAACAGCAGACCAGAAGACTCCTGGATTTTTTCGAGACATTCCTGCTGTTTGACAGGGTTATCTTTATAATGTCCGGCAATTTCCACCATACCACGGATTCCGTTAATCGGCGTCCGGATATCGTGACTCATCCGCTGCAAAAATTCAGTCTTGGCAAGGTTGGCACTTTCTGCCTTTTGGGCAGCCTCCTTTAGTGATTCCTGATAGAGTTTATCCTTCTTCAACTGGGCTTTCTGGTAGCTCTGGTCAGTCTTCCAGCGCAGCATCTGGAAAATCAGAAGAAGGCAGATATAACTAAACATATAATAAAATACTTTTCGCGGAGTCGTTTCAAAAACTGCATGCTCAGGCAGATAGATGTAGATATAATAATTCTGTCCCTGATCTAACATACCAAAGACATGCTTTGGTGAGGAGACTGTATTATGAACATGAACCATCTGTCCACTTACCGCTTTTTTGTTTATATTCTGTAGTACTTCAATATCATTAATATCTGTTCCTTCGAGTTTTTCTTCATTTGAGGCAATCACTTTATCACCACTGGTAATGACAATGGTGCTGTTACGGCTGATACTGTAGCCGGACAGCAAATTCTGAAAAGAGATACTGTAACTTTCAATATAATCAAGTGGTGTATGGTAATAAGTTACAATAATACCAGAGGTATCGGTACGTCCTACCGCTGCCAGGTCGATATAAGAGCCATCTTCACAGTTGATTCTGGAAGAGTATGTTTTTTCCGGATGTATGGCAACATCCAGAAGAACTTCTTTTTTCAGCGTATCGGTTAGGCCGGCACTGCCAATGGAATCAGTACAATATTCAGAGGTTACAGTTCCGGTTTCATCCAGAAAAATAATGCCGGTAATATAAAACTCTTTTGTAAATTCTTCCATGGAAGCTTTTTCCATGGATGTTGTGCCATGCAGACAGTTATCCGTAGAAATATTGTGGGCAGCCTGCTGACAGCATTCAATAATACGCATCAGGCTCTTGGTTTCGGAGGCTAAATTTAAATTGCTGTAGGTGGAGCATTGTTTCTTCAAATAATTAACCGTATCTGCAAGGTGTTCTTCTGTGGATTCGATATCATCGTTTGCGGAAGTAAAAAATACCAGAAGGAAGAACAGGATGCCAAGAAATATTGAAAAAGGCCAGAAAAAACGCAGTCTAAAGGGTTTGTTCTTATTTGACTTCATAATTTTCTACCTCCAGATAAGTACTTGGATGTGCTAAGTATTTTCCGATGATTTTCTCAGAGGTTCCATCTTTTTGCATTTCCTCTAAAGTATCAGACAGTTTTTCGTTAAGCCCGCTGGTATCATCAAGAGAGAAAGCCACACCCAGTCCGACAGTAAGAAGCGGTTTATCCAGAATGCGGTATTCCACATGATAATCAGACATATATTGTAAAATAGAAGTTTCATGGGCAGCAACCGCATCCACATAACCTTTGCTTAACATTGGGTAAATCAGCTCACGATTCTGCATGGCGAAAAGCCCGTTAATTTTTGGAATGTCGGGGTCGGTCTGGTTGAGAAAAATATCTTCCGGTTTCGTGGTAGCCTGAACGGCGATGTTTTTACCGGCAAGATCCTGCAGTGTGTAAATATTGCTGTCCGGACTGACTGCAACCACCTGCTGGCTGATCATATAAGGTCCCGCCCATTTGTATTCATCCATTCGTCCGTCCATGCTAAAGCAGCCCCATGCACAGTCGATACTGCCATCCTGCAGAAGAGCTTTTTTATTTTCCCAGTCGATGGTGACAAATTCAGCCTGATAGCCCATTCTGTGGAAGGCTTCCGTGGCAAGTTCCACATCAATGCCGGTTGGTCTGCCATCTGTTCCGCTATAATTAAAAGGCGGATAATTGTCACTGCCGATTACAATAGTTGGCAGCGAATTTTCCTGTTTTGTGGAAAGAGTATTTTCTGCTTTTCTACAGCTGCATAATAAAATTGTAAAAATACAGAGAACAGCCAATAGCTGTTGTAGTTTTTTCGAACCATTCATATAATAGAGTCACCCCTGAAAAAAATCTTTTTACTGTGTTACTATTATAAAGTAAGAAAGACGCAGATACAACAGATTACAACAGATTGCAATAGAAAATCACTTGAACTTTCGACAAAAAATTGTATATTTGATATAGAAATGCAAATTTTTATCTGAAAAGTTTAAACAAGTAGAAATGCTAAGGGATATGTTAGAGAAGAGGGAAATTAGGATGAAAGAAGTTACAAAACAGGCAGAGGAAACACAGATTAGCCATAAAACACTGAGACTGATGATCGGAACACTCTGTTCTGTCATCGGAACGCTGCTAGCCCTTTATGTGGGAGGCTGGCTTATGTTATGTAAACCGATACAGGGGGTGGTTTCTGCATACTTTGCAGGAAATCTTACAATTGGAATCATCGCACTGGCGGTATTCAAGTGTCTGTTGTCCGTAACAGTGGCAGGAGCCATCTGGTGTGGTGGATATATTGCTAAGTGCAAGTTTATTGGACATGAAGATTATTAATGAGAAGATTCGAAAAGGATAGGGATGAAGAGGCATGACGGATTAACGTCATGCCTTTTTGATATTAAGTTTAAATTCCCTCGAACCGTCCGGAAGCCCCACAAGGAAGTGTAAGTCCGTTGGAACTGACCGGAAGACCGATTTCGTCGGCTGTGACTTTGCCAGGGAAACGTTTTAGTTCTGTTCCGATAAGGTAAGAGAGGACAGCTGGCTGTAAGCCGGTAGTATAGGAATTAATCAGGAAGAACAAAGGTCTGTCCACCAGAAGCTGGGCACAGAGTTTGACCAGCGGATGGATAGATTCTTCGATTTTCCAGATTTCTCCTTTCGGACCTCTGCCATAGGATGGAGGGTCCATAATAATAGCATCGTAGTGGTTGCCACGGCGGATTTCACGTTCCACGAATTTGACACAGTCATCTACAATCCAGCGGATTGGTGCATCTGCAAGACCGGAAGAAGCAGCATTTTCCTTGGCCCAGGTAACCATACCTTTGGAAGCGTCTACATGGGTAACGGATGCACCTGCTGCTGCGGCAGCAATCGTAGCACCACCGGTATAGGCAAAAAGATTTAAGACTTTAACTGGTCTTCCTGCTTTTTTAATAAGTTCAGAGAACCAGTCCCAGTTAGCAGCCTGCTCCGGGAAAAGACCGGTGTGCTTGAAGCTGAAAGGCTTTAACTGGAAAGTAAGACTGTGGTAGTGGATGCTCCACTGCTGTGGCAGGTCAAAGAATTCCCATTCGCCGCCACCTTTCTTACTACGGTGATAATGGGCATTCATTTTGTGCCATCCTTTTTCTTTCCGTGGCGTATCCCAGATAACCTGTGGGTCTGGACGTACCAGGATATAGTCACCCCAACGCTCTAATTTCTCACCTTTTGAACAGTCTATTACTTCATAATCTTTCCAGTTATCTGCAAGCCACATAGCATTTCCTCCAATATTTTCTGGTATCAAATATTTTCTGTTTTGTCTTAAGACATCTGCATCTTATTATATAAGGGGGAAAATGTTCCGTCAACTTATTCCTGTTTAAAAATCACAGGCAGTTGTGAAAAGGGAATAGATTACCGCAATCGTATTTCACTGATTCACAGGGGATTTTCTTTATCCGATATGAAATGCCAACAGTTCTTAGAATGCGTGTTTTTCTTGCTGATAAACTGTCTTTCCGGTTGCTTTGACTGAATAGCTGTACTGTCCGTCGAGAACAGATGCCGCATAAAGCCTGCAAGGGGCACAGGGAATTTCGGCATAATTATACTTTCTTCTGGCAACCGGCACAAATTCACGTCCATGTTCAAATGTGCCTCACTGGTACATCCCTGTACCAGCGTTGCATGTTGCCAGACGAAATTCCAAGTGCCCCTAACAGCCCTTATCAGGCATCTGTACTTCGGTGGACAGTGCAGTTATTCTGACAAACATTGGAAAGACTGTTTTAATCATCTAAAGAAAAACATGCATTTTAGAACTGTGGTATTTCGTAGCGAAAGAAAATCCCCTGCGAATCAGTGAAATATGATTCGGGTAAAAGTTCTATCTTTTTCACAACTGCCTGTGAAAATCAGCAGAGAATAAGTGAAAGAATAAAGAGGACTCCAAGAAAAATCACATTGTAGAGGGTGAAAATCCCAAGAAACCGCCTTGTATCGCTTCCATTACTATTGGCATAGAATTTAAAGGAAATAAGGCTTGCCAGGGAAGCAATAAGAGTACCAAGGCCGCCGAGATTTACCCCAATCAGCAGGGCAGAATAATCATCGGTGAAGCCGGAAAGCAGGATGGCAGCAGGCACGTTACTGATAATCTGGCTGGCACCAATACCCATCAGAACTTCATGGTGGACCAAAAGCTTTGAAATCAGTTCGTGTACTAGGGAAATCTGCTTCATATTTCCGATAAAGATGAAGAAGCAAAGAAAGGTAAGCAGCAGAAAATAATCCACATCTTTTAACACATGGTAATCAAGAATAAGAAAACCAAAGAAAACGATAAGCAGCATTATCTGAAATGGCAGAATGTGCAGTACCGTCAGAAGGCATATCAGAAAAAGAATGCAATAAGCGGCAAACAGAATCCGGGGATTCCTGTGACTGCGGGAAGAGGCTGGCTTATCAGTGGAACAGGCGGAAGATTCCGTTTGGACTGCAGAAAAATTGTCTGCCTGGAAAGAGACTTTTGGAAGAACCAGCAGGAAAAGGATGAGCAGCAGGGCGGATACAGCGGAATAGGGCAGCATGATCCGGATAAAATCCCATAGAGACAGACCGGAAATTGTATACAGATAGAGATTCTGCGGATTGCCAAGGGGAGTCAGCATACTGCCGAGATTGGCGGCAATGGTTTCAAGAACGATAACTGGAATCAATGCCTGTCGCTGGTCAGCCATCGACAGCACCAGAATTGTAAAAGGCACAAAAGTGATCAGGGCAACATCGTTGGTAATCAGTATACTGAAAAAGAAGCAGAGAAAGACAAAAAGGGCTGCCAGTGTCCGCAGGGAATGCACCTTATGAAGGAGCAGGGTTCCAAGTCTGGTAAAGACGCCAATCGAAGAAAACCCCCTTATCACAGCCATCAGGGAGAATAAAAGAGCCAGTACCCGGAAATCAATATAAGAAAAGTAATTTACGGATGGTGGAATAAAAAACATGGATACAACTGCCAGCAGGAAAGCAATGCAGCAGACGGTTTCTTTTTTGAAAAAATCTTTCACTTTTGTAAACATACAGGTCTCCTTCTATGAAATCATATCTTAGGCAGTTGCGAAAGATAATAACATTTTGCTAATAATTTCTTCGCTATGTAAAGTATCTTATGTCAAAGCAACGGAAAGACTGCTTGCAGACAAGCAAAACATAATATTAAGAACTACTGGTATTTTGACGCACATAAACACACCTACTTCAAATAGCAAAGAAATTTCTGTTAAAATGTTATTCTTTCGCAGAACCTAAATCATTTCCCGCGGGGATTTCCCAAACTGCTTTTTATAGGCACGAAGAAAAGTAGAATAATTGTGAAAGCCGCAGGCAAAGCAGGCATCGGTTACTGCAGTGCCGGAGCTGATTAAATCCCTGGCAAAGAGAAGCCGTTTCGTGGAAAGATAATTTCCGATGGTATACCCGGTCTGCTCCTTAAAAGAGTGCATCAGATAATAGCGGCTGGTAAAAAAGTGCTCTGCTAAAGAATCCACCGTAATATCTTCTGTCAGATGTTCATTCATATAGGTAAGAACCGACAGAATCTTTTCGTTTGCCTGAAAGGAATCTTCATATTGCAGGGTGCCGGATAAGGCAGCCCGGTTTAAGTGAATCATAAATTCTAAGAAAAGCGTATTCTGGTAAAGCTCATTGGCAAAGCCGTCCACGGAAAATGAGTGGACAAGCTCGGTCATGGTATCTAAGAGCCTCCGGTCCTTCATGCCGGATAAATGCAGGACATTGGACGGCATGGCAGCGTCCGGAAGAAAGCACTGGTTTAAGAAAATAGTCTTATCGGATGATGTAACTGTAAAATCCGGGGAAACATAAATAATCATCCGCTCATAGGGTGTGGTGTCATGAATGATTGGACGGTGGACTTCACCGGAACGAACCAGAACCAGATCCCCCGGGGTAAGCTGGTAGGATTTTCCTTCAATACAATAGGTGACATTGCCGCTTAGGAAAAAGAGCAGTTTGTGAAAATCATGATAATGAAAGTCGTAGGCAGACATTTCGTGGTCAGTCAGGTGAAATATCTTAAAGTCATGATGAAGATATCCGGTTTTCTCATATTTTTTCATAAAAATCACATCCTATATACAAAATCAGTCTATGGACAGTATAAAGCACGATTTGCAATAAGGAAAGCATTATTTTACTATCAATTTCAATAAAATGTTGGTATAATGATTGATATATGAAAAGCAGGACAAGTGTGTCATCCGGCAGCTGTCCTGTTGGAAACGAAAATATCTGGTGGGTAATTAAGACGAAGAAAGGCGGTAACAATATGAAAAACTTCAGCAACTATACTGATTACAGTACAAAAGAGGATTTACATTTTGAATCCAAAGCAGTACATGGAGCATTAGGAACGGAACCATTAACCGGCGCAGTCAGCATGCCAATCTTTCAGGCAGCAACCTTCCGTCATCCGGAATTAGGACGGACAACAGGATTTGCCTATAGCCGTCTTGAGAATCCGACCAGACAGGAATTGGAAAGAACCATGGCAATCTTAGAAGGAGGAATCCAGGGATTTGCATTTTCTTCCGGACAGGCTGCGAATATGGCAGTATTTTCCTTGTTAAATCCGGGCGAGCATGTAATTCTTTCCGATGATATTTATGGTGGAACCTTCCGTATCATTGGAGATGTATTTGGAAAATATGGAATCGAGCATACTTATGTAGATATGTCTGAATTAGACGAAGTAAAGGCAGCTATTCGACCGAATACAAAAATGTTCTTCGTTGAGACACCGACCAATCCGATGATGAAGGTGGCAGACATTCATGCCATTTCTGAAATCGCAAAATCCATCGGAGCATTAACCGTTGTAGATAATACATTTTTAACACCATATTTCCAGAAACCGCTGCAGTTGGGAGCTGACATCGTAACCCACAGTTCAACAAAATATCTGGGGGGACACAATGACACCATTTCCGGAATCGTAGTGGTAAAGGATAACAAAGAAATCGCAGATAAGATTCACATCCATATCAAATCCCATGGAAGCCAGCTGGCACCGTTAGACAGCTGGCTGGTATTAAGGGGAATCAAGACCCTTGCAGTCCGTATGGACCGTCACAATGAGAATGCCAGGAAGGTAGCAGAGTGGCTTCGTACACAGCCGAAGGTAAAGAAAGTATATTATGTTGGTTTTGAAGACCATAAGGATTACGAAGTAACCTGCCGTCAGACCACAGGATTTGGCGGAATGATTTCCTTTACCGTAGACAGCTATGAGACCGTTAAGAAGATTCTTAAAAATGTAGATATGATTATGTTTGCAGAGAGTCTTGGCGGAACAGAGACCTTAATCACATATCCGACCACACAGACTCATGAGGATACACCGCTTGATGTAAAAGAGAAGCTTGGTATTACAGACTGTTTCCTTCGTATGTCAGTAGGAATTGAAAATGTGGATGATATCATTGCAGATTTAGACCGGGCAATGAATGCTTAAGAAAAATAAAGGAAAGAGAAAGCAAGGAGAAAATAAATGAAATTTACAAAGATGCAGGCATTTGGAAACGATTATGTATATATCGATGCCATTCATCAGCATCTTGACAATCTGCCGGAGCTTGCGAGATTCGTAAGTGACCGGCATTTTGCCATTGGTTCTGACGGAATGGTATTGATTTGTCCGTCCGAAAAAGGGGATTTCCGGATGCGGATGTTTAACCCGGATGGAACAGAGGGCGAGATGTGTGGAAATGCATTGCGCAGCGTAGGGAAATATGTATATGACCACAGACTGACGGATAAGACAGACCTTGTAATTGAAACCTTAGGCGGCATGCAGCATCTGAACTTAACCGTAACGGACGGTCTGGTAAGCAATATCAGAGCAGATATCGGAGCACCGAGAATGTCTGCAAAAGTGATTCCGGTCAACACAAAGCTGGATGAATTTGTAGAGCAGCCGGTACAGGTACTGGATAAGACCTTCCATATTACGGCAGTATCATGGGGCAACCCGCATTGTGCCATGTATGTAGACAGCGTGGCAGACCTTGATGTAGAAAAATACGGAAAAACCATTGAACATATGACAGAGCTTTTTACCAATAAGACCAATGTAACTTTTGTGGAATTTGTTCGCAGGGATTATGTGAAAATCCGGGAATGGGAAAGAGGAACCGGAGAGACTATCGGATGCGGAACCGGATGCTGTACTGCAGTGGTAGCCGGCGTATTAACCGGACGCTTAGACCGGAAAGTAACGGTAGAGCAGATTGGCGGACCGCTCTATATTGAGTGGGAGGAAGAAAGCGGACATATGTTTATGACCGGACCTTCCCATACGGTATTTGAATCGGAAATTGATGCAAGCCACATTATCGGAACAGCGGAATAATACATTAGGAGAGAAGTATGAAATTAGCAGAAATATGTGAAGAATTGACCTATACCTGCCTGCAGGGAGAGATGGAGAAAGAAATCAGTGATATTATCTATGATTCGAGAAAAGTAGAAAAAGACACCGTATTTGTCTGTATGGTAGGAGCTGTTGTAGACGGACATGACTTTGTTGAAGATGCGGTAAAGAAAGGTGCTGCTGCCCTTGTGGTAGAGCATGCAGTAGAAACTGATATTCCGGAGAACTGTACGGTTCTTCAGGTAGAAGATGCCCGTTATGCCCTGGCAATTATGTCGGCTGCTTTCTTTGGACACCCGGACAGAGAGCTTACCACCATTGGACTGACCGGAACAAAAGGAAAGACCACTACTACTTATATGATAAAGAGCGTTTTAGAAGAAGCCGGTAAGAAAGTCGGACTGATTGGAACCATCGGTGCCCTGATCGGCGAGGAGAAGCTTCCGGCAAAGAATACCACACCGGAATCTTATGAATTACATAAGATGTTCCGTGCCATGGTAGATGCCGGCTGTGAATATGTAGTAATGGAAGTATCCTCCCAGGGACTTAAGATGCACCGCGTGGCAGGAATTGTATTTGATTATGGAATCTTTACCAACTTATCACCGGATCATATCGGACCAAATGAGCATGCTAGCTTTGAAGAATATCAGGAATGCAAGAGTCTCTTATTCCGTCAGTGCAAAGAGGGAATCGTAAATGCAGATGATGAGCACGTAGATGGAATAATCAAAAATCATACCTGTAAGCTTCATACCTTCTCCTGTAAGAAAGACGCAGACCTGATGGCGGGAGCTGTTGGATATCTGGATGAAGAGGGACAGATTGGAATGCATTTTACCACTACCGGCTGTATGAATGTTTATGCAGTGGTTCATATTCCGGGAAGCTTTTCAGTATACAATTCACTGGTAACCATGCTGACCTGTCATCTGGCAGGAATTTCCGATGAGGCAATTTTACGTGGACTGGATAAAGTAAAAGTCAGAGGCCGTGTGGAATTAGTTCCGGTTTCCAAAGATTTTACGGTAATTATTGATTATGCCCACAATGAAGTCAGCACAAGAAGTGTGCTTACCACATTAAAAGAGTATCATCCGAAGCGTTTAATCTGTGTCTATGGTGGCGGTGGAAACCGTTCCAAGCTGCGCCGTTATGACATGGGGGAAGTGACAGGAGAACTGGCAGATTTAAGCGTGCTGACCTGTGATAATCCAAGAGATGAAGAAATCCGCGACATCAACAACGATATTAAGATTGGCCTTGCAAAGAGCAACGGAAAATATATCGAAATCGATGACCGCAAGGCAGCCATCAAATATTGTATCGAAAATGCCAAAAAGGGTGATATGATAGTGCTGCTTGGAAAAGGTCATGAAGATTATCAGGAAATTAAAGGTGTAAAATATCATTTTGATGAAAGAGAAGCCATTGCCGAAATCAAAAAAGAGTTAAATTCATAATTCACATATGTGAATTATGCTGAAATATAAGAATTGCAATAAGTAACCGGAGTCATTGACTTATAATTATGCCACCATTATAATAAAGATTATGTATCAGCAAAACAGGTGAAAGCCTGTGACGCAAAGCTATAGGGTCTTTGAAATGACAGCCAGTTGCAAGAAGGAAGCATCCGTGCATTGGCGGAAGCTTCCTTTTTTCGGTTATGCGGGAATGCGCAAAGCGTGTTTTCTGTAGCCGTACGCAGGTAACAAGGGAAAGGAAAAAATATGCAGAAGTTTGATTATGAAGTATACACAGGAAATGATTTAGGAGCGGTATACTCACCGAAAATGACAAGATTTAAGGTCTGGGCACCGGAGGCAGAATCTGTGAAGCTGAACCTTTATAAACAGGGCGAAGGAGATAATCTCATAGAACAGCATGTTATGAAGAAGTCAGTAAACGGTACTTACGTTTTTGAAAAACAGGGAGATTGTAATGGAATCTACTATACCTATACAGTAGTAAATCACGGAGAAGAGCAGGAAGCAGTTGATCCATATACACGATCAGCGGGTGTTAACGGGCAGCGTGGAATGGTAATTGATCTTGCAAAGACCAATCCGCAGGGATTTGAACTGGATGAATACCGGAATCCGGAGCAGATTGTAGATGCAGTGATTTATGAAGGCAGTGTAAGGGATTTTACCATGGATGAATCCAGTGGTGTGTTCCATAATGGAAAGTTCTTAGGCCTGACGGAAGCCAATACTACAAATCATTTTGGAGAAGCAACCGCACTTGATTATATCAGTGGCCTTGGTGTGACACATGTACAGATTCTTCCGGCATTTGATTTTGAGACCGTAGATGAGAAAAATCAGAAAGCACAGTATAACTGGGGATATGATCCGGATAATTATAATGTTCCGGAAGGTTCTTATGCAGTCAGCCCATATGATGGAACAGTGCGGATTCAGGAAATGAAACAGATGGTGCTGGCATTGCACAGCAGAGGAATCGGAGTGATTATGGATGTGGTCTTTAATCATACCTATCGAAGGGATGATTCCAACCTTCAGAAGATTGTGCCGGGCTATTATTATAGAAGTGATGAGACCGGATATACTGACGGATCCGGCTGTGGCAATGAAGTGGCCAGTGACCGTCCGATGGTGCAGAAATTAATCGTAGATCCCTGATTTACTGGGCAAAGGAATATCATATCGATGGATTCCGCTTTGATTTGATGGGAGTTCTGGATATTGATACAATGAATGTTATTGCAGAGCGTTTAAAAGAAATCCGTCCGGATATTTATCTTTATGGGGAAGGCTGGAACGGTGGCCCATCTTCTCTGGCAGAGGAGAAACGTGCATTTAAAGCCAGTGCGAAAAAGATGCCGGGAATCGGCATGTTCAATGATGACATCCGTGATACCATAAAAGGAAGCGTATTCTATGATGATCATCTGGCTTCGTTAATGGCGGCACCCATCTGGAAAATGCATTACGCTATGGCATTACAGGAGCAGTCGCACATCCACAGGTAGATTATGATGCCTATGGCAGTAAGCCGTGGGCGAAAGAGCCGGGACAGAGTATTAATTATGTCTCCTGTCATGATAACTATACCCTGTGGGATAAATTATCCGTCTCCTGCCCGGAGGCATCGGAAGAAAAGAAGAAAGCCATGAACCGGTTGTGCGCAGCCATTGTATTTACTTCCCAGGGCGTGCCTTTTATCCAGGCAGGTGAAGAATTCCTCCGCAGCAAACCGCTGCCGGAGAAAAAAGGTTTTGCAGAAAACAGCTATAATATGCCGGATGAGGTAAACAGCATCAAGTGGGATAATATACATGAATATCCGGATATGATAGCATACTATAAGGGCTTGATGGAACTGCGGAAAGCCCATCCGGTTTTCCGTATGCAGAGTGAAGCGGAAATGACACAGAATCTCTGCTTCTTATCAGATACACCGGAAAATGTTGTGGCATATCTTTTAAAGGGAAAAGGTGCAGATGATACACCGGAAAACATTTTGGTAATATTCAACGGAAATGATGAAGAGATTTTGTATAATTTGCCGGAAGGAAAATGGAAAATTCTGGTGGATGACAAAACGGCAGGTGCAGACGGCAAAAAAATTATTTCCGAAAAGGCCGATGTAGAGCCGCTTTCCGCTCTTGTATTAGAAAAAGAATAAACAATTTGGCACAATACCTTGAAAAGATAATTTAATCTGATACAATATATAGTATACGCGTTGAAAATGAATTATTTTGAATAGGGGTGCGAATATGAAAATCATTAAGAGAAGCGGGACGGAAGTTATATTTGATAAAGAGAAGATTTTAGCGGCTGTGTGTAAAGCCAATGAAAGTGTGGTAGACAGCGAGCGTATGACAGAGGCACAGATTAATGCCATTGGTGAAAATGTGGAGAAGGCATGTAATACCATGAACCGTGCATTAACCGTAGAAGAGATTCAGGATCTGGTGGAGAACCTGATTATGAATCAGCGTGCGTATACGGTAGCTAGAAATTATATCACCTACCGCTATAAACGTGCTCTGGTAAGGAAGACCAATTCTACCGACGACCAGATTCTGACACTGCTTGCCTGCAAGAATGAGGAAGTAAAGCAGGAAAACAGCAACAAGAATCCAACTGTAAGCAGTGTGCAGCGTGATTATATGGCAGGAGAAGTCAGCAAGGATATTACCAAGCGCTTCCTCCTGCCACAGGATATTGTAGAAGCCCATGAGCAGGGAGTTATACATTTCCACGATTCCGATTATTTTGCACAGCATATGCATAACTGCTGTCTGGTTAATTTGGAGGATATGCTGCAGAATGGAACCGTAATCAGTGAGACCATGATTGATAAGCCAAAGAGCTTTGAGACTGCCTGCAATATTGCAACCCAGAGCATTGCCCAGATTGCAAGCTCACAGTATGGGGGACAGAGTATTTCACTGGCACATTTAGCACCATTTGTCAATGTGAGCCGTCAGAAATTCCGTCGTCAGGTAGAGGCTGAATTTACAGCAGCAGGACTGGAGTTAGTAGAAGAGCAGATTAATAAAGTTGCTGAGATTCGTGTCAAAGATGAAATCAAACGTGGTGTCCAGATGATTCAGTATCAGGTGATCACATTGATGACAACCAATGGACAGGCACCGTTTGTAACCGTATTTATGTATATTGATGAAGTACCGGAAGGACAGGTAAGGGATGACCTGGCAGCTATCATTGAAGAAGTCTTGAAGCAGAGAATTCTTGGTGTGAAAAATGAGCAGGGCATCTACATTACACCGGCATTTCCAAAACTGATTTACGTGTTGGAAGAAGACAATGTTGAGCCGGATTCCAAGTATTATTATCTGACAGAGCTGGCTGCAAAATGTACCGCAAAGCGTCTGGTACCGGATTATATTTCAGAAAAAATCATGAAACAGCTGAAAGAGGGCAACTGCTATCCATGTATGGGCTGCCGTTCTTTCTTAAGTGTATACAAAGATGAAGAAGGAAAGCCGAAATATTACGGACGGTTCAATCAGGGTGTCGTAACACTGAATCTGGTGGATATTGCATGTTCCTCCGGCGGAGATATGACCCGTTTCTGGGAAATTTTTGATGAGCGTCTGGAATTATGCTATCGTGCGTTGATGGCAAGACATAACCGTCTGAAGGGAACGCCTTCTGATGTGGCGCCGATTCTCTGGCAGTATGGTGCACTGGCCCGTCTTAAGAAGGGCGAGACCATAGACAAGCTTTTATATGGCGGCTATTCCACTATTTCTTTAGGCTATGCAGGATTGTGTGAATGTACCCGTTATATGACTGGTAAATCCCATACTAATCCGGAAGCAACACCATTTGCACTGGCAGTGATGCAGCATTTAAATGATGCCTGCGATAAGTGGAAGACAGAGACAAATATTGCTTTCAGTGTATATGGGACACCGCTTGAGTCTACGACCTATAAATTTGCAAAATGTTTACAGAAGCGTTTCGGAATTATTCCGGGCGTTACGGATAAGAGTTATATTACTAACAGCTATCATGTCCATGTAACAGAGCACATTGACGCATTCAAGAAGCTTGGTTTTGAAGCAAAGTTCCAGGAGCTTTCCCCGGGCGGCGCAATCAGCTATGTGGAAGTGCCGGATATGCAGGATAATATTGAGGCGGTACTGTCTGTCATCCGTTATATTTATGACCATATTATGTATGCAGAACTGAATACCAAGAGTGATTATTGTATGGAATGTGGTTACAATGGCGAGATTAAAATTGTGACAGACAAATACGGCAAGCTGGTGTGGGAATGCCCAAGCTGCGGTAACCGTGACCAGGATAAGATGAATGTGGCAAGACGTACCTGTGGTTATATCGGAACCCAGTTCTGGAATCAGGGAAGAACCCAGGAAATCAAAGACCGTGTGTTACATTTGTAAAGAAAATTTAGAAAAAGAAAAAGGAGTACGTTAAAGTTGGCTCCATAAAAATACCCCGGAAACAGAAAGATTCATTCTTTGGAAGAAGGAATCATCTGCTTCCGGGATTTTTTATAGTGCGCTTTTTCGGAATAACTTCCTGCGCAGCAGGTAATAGGCAAGAAGCATCATGCTTCCGGTCAGCACCCAGGAAATCGGATAGATAACCATAACTACCCAGAACTCATGGAAATACCGGCAGACGGTAGATACCCAGATGAGCCGTAGGACACAGGAACCGAAAACGGTAATCAGTGCAGGCGACAGGGAATGTCCCAGCCCACGCATGGCACCTCCGCTGATTTCATAGGTAGAAGTCAAAAGCTCCAAAGTTGTTGCTATTAACAGACGCTGGACGGCAAAGGTAAGTACCTCCGGGTCGTTGCTGTAAAGGTGCAGGAAGAAGCCCCGTCCTAAGATGAAGACGCTGGAAAGGAGTCCACAGAAGAAAAGGGAAAATATCATATTTAAGCGGAATACCTTTTTGCAGCGGTCATATTCACCGGCACCGTAATTCTGGCTGGTGAAAGTAACAGTAGTCTGGGCAAAAGCATTTACCACAAAATAGGAAAAATATTCAAAGTTTAACGCTGCGGCAGAACCGGCGACAGCATCAGAGCCGAAGCTGTTAATGGTACTCTGGATGCAGACATTGGCAATAGAAAAGACCATACCCTGCAATCCGGCAGGAACACCGATGACAAGAATCTTCTTTAATTCATGCCAGGAGATGGCAAGTGCCTTTGGCTCTAAACGAATCGGATTATCCTCATGCAGCAGGATGTAAATCAGGATTCCGGAGCTTACAATATTCGAAACCACGGTAGCTATAGCAACACCGGATACACCAAGGTGGAAGACAATGACCAGAATAAGATTCAGCCCGGTATTGATAACACCGGCTGCAATCAGTGCATAAAGCGGTCGTCTGCTGTCTCCGGTACTCCGGAGAATCGAGGAGCAGAAGTCATATAACAGAATAAATGGCATGCCAAGGAAGTAAATCCGAGGTATAAGACTGCAAGGTCAATGACATCATCCGGTGTGCCCATCAGAACCAGAACCGGTCTTGCAATAAATTGTCCCAAAACCAGCAGGAAAATGCCGCCTGCCAAAGCTACAACAATGGCAGTATGAATGGCAGCTTTGATATTCTTGTGGACACCCTGACCGATATATCGGGAAATAATAACATTCGAACCCAGTGAGATACCGATAAAAAGGTTAATCATCAAAGCAATCAGGGAACTGTTACTTCCCACGGCAGCTAAAGCCTGGCTGCTGGCAAAGTTGCCGACAACAGCGGTATCAACAGAGTTAAAAAGCTGCTGTAAGATACTGCTGGCAGCCAGCGGCAGAGCAAAAATCAAAATTTTATTCCATAAAGATCCATGAGTCATATCAATGGAGTTTTTCTTCTTTTCCATCATTTAAATCCCTCGTATATTAGATGTATTGGCAATCGCGAAAGAAAAAGATTCTAAAATATTTTGAGAAATAAATCTTTTGTTTCTTTTTCTTAATAGGAAATATTATGTAATTCCTGCTTCGCATTTTTCCTGATTGCCGGCTGTCTTTCCGTTTGCTTTGATAAAAGACGCTTGTGCTGTCCGTCGATTACGGATGCCGCCTGAAATCTGCAAGGGGCACTAAGAATTTCGATGGGATTCTACTTTCGTCTGGCAACCGGTGTATATTCACATCCATGTTCAGATACACCTCACTGGCACATCCATGTGCCAGTGTTGCCGGTTGCAGACGAAATTCCAAGTGCCCCTAGGCAGATTTCAAAAGGCGTCCGTATTTCGGCGAACAGCCCAAGTGTCTTATCAAACATTGGAAAGACAGGCGGAATAGCAAAAAGAAAAATGCGGGGGATGGAATTACAATATTTCCTATTTAAAAGGAAACAGAAGATTTATCCGCTAAAATATGTTATATATGTTTTCTTTCGCAATTGCTCTATCATTCATGATAACCACAGTGATTATAGTTTCACGGAAAAGAAAAGTCAATAGAATGGATTCCGGATAGAATAAATTAAAAAAATATTGATTTTTTGAAAAAATTGAAGACAATAGAAAAAGATACTCGTTATATATTATGAGAACGTTCTTAAGAGACAAGGAGGTGGATAAAAATGTGTCAGGAACCATTTACGCAGATGGTTCATAAATACCAGAATCTGGTATTTTCTATTTGCGTTAAGATGACCGGAGATTACTTTGCAGCAGAAGATTTGACGCAGGAAACATTTTTATCTGCCTACCAGCACAAGGAAGAGTTCGACGGTAAGAATGAGAAAGCCTGGCTTTGCAGGATTGCTTCGAATAAATGTATTGATTACAGCAGACAGGCGGCAAGGCGGATGGTACCCACCGAAGACGAAGTCTTAGGAAGTCATCCGGCGAGAGCGGGAGGACCGGAAGAACAATGCATCGAAGAGGTGGTCCGGGAAGAACTGCAGGAAAAATGCGGACAGTTGAAACCACCTTATGATGAAATCGCAAAGCTGTACTTCTGTGAAGAACATCCTGCCGGCGAGATAGCAGAGTTAAAGCAGAAGAATTTGAAAACCGTGCAGACACAGATATACCGGGCGCGGGCAATGCTTAGAAAACTATATGGAAAGGAGCGGAGCTGATATGAGAAAAGAAGATACACAGGAGTATTTAAGTGACGAAGCGTTAGAAGCACTGATTCGGGAAACAGAAGAAGGACCGATGATAAAAGCACCGGAATATTTAGAAGAAAATATTCTACATAAAATTGAGCAGCAGCAGAAGGTTATTGTATACAAAGAAAAAGTGTCAGCGAAGCGGAAACTCCTGACTTATAGCATGAAAGTAATGGCAGCGGCGGCAGCGGCAATCGCATTTCTGATTGTAGTTCCTACGGTGGAGCAGCAGAGCAGACCAAACATGGAAACTTATGTAGCAGAAGCAAAAGAACAGGTCAATAAGGACTTACAGGAACAGAAAGAGAAAGCGAAAAAGCGTAGTGAAGAGCAGAATTTCTTACAAAGTGTAAATGATGCGTCCAGTGCATTTTGCAATTTTATTACTGAGACGACAAATGGATGGTTTTTAAAGGAGGAAAGATAACATGACGAAAAAGAGAAATGGGTTTTTAAGATTTTGCTGTTCCCTTTTACCGGGAGCAGGGGAAATGTATATGGGATTTATGAAAATGGGCTTAAGCCTGATGTCGATGTTCTTTGGCATTATTGTAGCAGCATCCATTTTTGAACTTGGACCGCTGGCAGTGCTTGCAGTAATTGCATGGTTCTACAGCTTCTTTCATGTACACAATTTAGCAGGCTTATCCGATGAAGAATTCTATGCCGTGGAGGATGAGTATTTATTCCATTTAAGTGGAGAAGGCGGGAAAGATAAATCCTTTGTAAAGCGTTATCATACCATTATTGCAGTCGTGCTGATTCTGCTTGGTATTATGTTAATCTGGAACAGCTTCTATTGGATGATTGCAAATTTAATTCCGGATGAAACGGTCTGGGTACTTCAGGAAATCAGTTACCGGCTTCCAAGACTGCTGGCAGGAATTGCAATTATAGCAGCAGGAATTTATCTGGTTCATGGTAAGAAAAAATCCCTTGAGGAAGAAGAAACAAAGGAGGCATAAGGAAAATGGATGAGAATGTGAAAGAAGTACGCACCCACAGAGTGGGCAGCATTACCTTAGGCAGTGCACTAGTTTTATTTGGAATCCTGTTTCTGGTGCATCTGTTTGTGCCGGTATTGACCTATGAAATCATTTTCCATATCTGGCCATGTATCTTTATCCTGCTTGGAATAGAAATTCTTCTTGCTAACCGGAAGAAGAATGTGGAATTTGTCTATGATGGTAAGGCGGTATTCCTTACCATCACATTAACCTTCTTTGCCATGCTGATGGCAGGAGCAGATGTGGCAATTCAGCAGGCAGATATCTACATGCACCTTTAAGAATGAGGTTTTAAGAATTTACCATTAAGAGGAATGCTCCTTCCGGTATTGCTTTGGCGTCATTTTGTGCTTGTTTCGGAAAGCCTTAATAAAATGGCTGCAATCGGAAAATCCGGTTTCCTGACTGATATAATTCAAGTCAAGATTGGTAAAGAGCAGCAGATCCTCAGCCTTACAAAGGCGGATAAATTCAATATATTTTTTACAGGACTGGCCATAGAGTTCCCGGAAGCTTTTGGCAAAATAGGAATAACTCATATTACACATTCTGGCAAGGTCTTCCACCTTTAATGGCTCCTGGGCATGAGCGTCGATATATTCCGTAATGGAATGTATGGACGCTTCTTCTGTATTTTGCGGAATAGCCAGAGATTTATCCGTATTAAAACCCTGTGCCCGCCAGATACGCAGGATAAAGGTTAAAAGGGAATTAATCTGGGACTGTACCAGAATCCGGTAACCGTATTCCTGCTGCTGCATTTCGTGTTCACAGGAGGAAAAGATTCCGGCAATGGGATAGTCTGTTAACATCGCTTTGGAAAAATATTTCGGAGCATGGGAATCACCCTTCGCCAGATTAAAAAGTGATACAAAATTAATCCCAGAAAAAGTGGTACTTAATGCATTGCCGGATGGTGCAAGCTGGTTTAAGTCAAATTTCATGACATAATAAACCAATGGCTGCTCTGTGGCAGTATAGATAGAATGGATTGCCTGCGGAAGAAATAATGTCATATCACCTTCTTCTAATACATAAGTATCATCATCACAGTTGATGATGGCGGTGCCCTCTAACATATACAGAATTTCAACAAAATAATGCCAGTGGGACCGGATGGGAAAAGAATGGATTCTCGTGTCAAATAAGAAACATTCAAAAGGAGCATTCAGCCGGTCGCTGTATTCAAAAAGTGAATTCATAAAGTCGTCCCCCAATATATCTGAAATAAATGAATTCCTGTTATAAGAGATTTTTACTATTTTTATAATAAATCATTATAGCAAGATTCCAGGGTGAATGCTATAGTTTCCATCATAAAAAGTCATTGAAAGAGGAGAACGGAAACACTTACCATGGAATATATCTGCGGCATGACATATGCACCATTTGCAAGAAAAGGGAGCTATCAGGAGAAGAGTGCTTTTGATAGCTTAAAGAAAATGAAAGAAAATACCAACAGCAATTTTGTTATCTTAGCACCGAACGGCTTGCAGGATACGGCACAGTCGGAAGAGATTTGTTATACTTCTGAAGCAACGGTGTCAGATGATGAATTAAAGGGCATGATTGATTATGCGAAAGAGCTTGGTATGCGTGTGGCATTAAAGCCTACGGTAAACTGCAAAAATGGAACCTGGCGCGCCCATGTAAATTTCTTTGATGAAGACGTAGTCTGTGAACCAAAGTGGTGCAACTGGTTTGAATCTTATACCGAATTTCAGCTTCATTATGCGAGACTGGCAAAAGAAATGGGTGTGGAAATGCATATTGCAGGCTGCGAAATGGTTATGGCAGAGCGCAGGGAAGCAGAGTGGCGGAAGCTGATCGCTGATATCCGGAGTGAATTTGACGGACTTGTTTCCTATAATACCGATAAATATCAGGAGCATAATGTGAAATGGTGGGATGCGGTAGATGTGATTTCTTCCAGCGGATATTATCCATTGGAGGACTGGGAGAACCAGCTTGACCGGATTGAAGCGGTTGTAAAGAGGTTTCAAAAGCCTTTTTTCTTTGCAGAGGCAGGATGCATGTCTGTCTTGGATTCCAATAAAGTGCCAAATGACTGGACGGTGCAGGGAGAAGCGGATGCTAAGGGACAGGCAGACTGGTATGAAGCAATGCTTGAAGCCTGCTTAAAGAGAGACTGGGTGAATGGCATGGCATTCTGGTCCTGGAACAGCCACCTTTATACACCAAGTGCGGCATTAAAGAAAAAAGATTATGAAATATATGCAAAACCAGCAGAGAAAATCGTGAAAAAATACTACGATTCTATTCAAAAGTAACAAAAAGTCAAATGACTTAAAACAAACTGTTATGTCATATGGAATCCGTACATTCTGATTTTTCTTAATAAAATAGATTTCTACCATTTTTAAGGTAAAACACTCTATCCCGAAACAGTTGTTTCGTGGTAGAGTGTTTTTGTAACGAAAACGATTGAGAAATCCTTCTGCAATTGTGAAAAATGATATATTTTATGATTAGAATATATCATTTTTTACAATTGCAGAAGAATAACACAAGAAATAGAATCAGGAGGAAAACAAATGTTTCGAAAAGACTTTGTATGGGGTGTTGCCAGCAGTGCCTATCAGGTAGAAGGAAGAGACAAAAACGATGGCGCAGGAACCTGCATCTGGGACACCTTTACCGAAGAGGGAAGAACTTTCGAACATCATAATGCCTATGTCAGTGCCGATGACATGCACCGTTATAAAGAGGACTATGCGCTGATGAGAGAACTTGGTGTGAAGGCATACCGTTTTTCCGTAAGCTGGGCGAGACTGATGCCGGAGGGAAGCGGAAGAGTCAATGAAAAAGCGGTGGCACTCTATCGTGATATGATTCTTGAAATGAAGAAAAACGGCATTGAGCCATATATGACACTTTATCACTGGGAACTTCCACAGGCATTGGAGGATAAAGGCGGCTGGCTCAATGAAGAAATCATAGATTGGTTTGCAGAATATGCAAAAGTAGTAGCAGAGAATTTTACTGATATCTGCGACAAGATTTTTACTTTGAATGAGCCACAGTGCTTTATCGGACTGGGATATTACCGTGGTATTCATGCACCGGGAAAGAAAGTCACACCAGAGGAAAGCTTCCGGATTGCGCATAATGCATTGCGGGCACATGGAAAAGCAGTTATTACTCTCCGGAAATATGCAAAGCAGCCGATACAGATTGGCTATGCACCAACCAGTGGGGTGGCATATCCGGCAAGTAATTCTCCGGAAGATATTGAAGCTGCAAAGAAGGTATATTTTGGCTTTTATAATGATGTCGACAACTGGACCTGGAATGTATCCTGGTATTCCGACCCGGTTATTTTAGGACATTATCCAAAGGAAGGTCTTGAGAAATACAAGGAGTATCTGCCGGAAATCACGAAAGAAGATATGGAACTGATTCACCAGCCCATTGATTTTTACGGTCAGAATATTTATAACGGATATCTGGTTCGTGCAGGAGCAGATGGAGAGCCGGAATTTGTAGACCGTCCGGCAGGATTCCCAAAGACTGCCGCAGAATGGCCGGTGACACCGGAATGCCTATACTGGGCAGGAAAATTCCTCTACGAACGTTATCAGCTTCCGATTTATATTACGGAAAATGGAATGTCCTGTCATGACAATGTGGAAGCAGATGGCAGTGTACATGATGCCAACCGTATCCAGTTCTTAGATGAGTACCTTGGCAATCTGCAGAAGGCGACGGATGAAGGAGCAGAGATTGCCGGTTATTTCTTATGGACTTTTTTGGACAATTTCGAATGGCATGAGGGCTATTCCGAACGGTTCGGAATTATTTATGTGGACTTTGCAACTCAGCAGCGTTATGTAAAGGATTCAGCATTCTGGTATAAGAAAGTCATGGAAAGCAATGGAGCAGCGTTATCCTGCAACCAGCCGGATAGAAAAATCCGGATAGAGCGTGGTGCTGCAGAAGTAACAGGTGCAGGATTTAAGGTAGAGAGGGAAATGGATCTGCTGCTTTCTGACAGCACAGATGTCATTTATGTGGCATCCGGCAGCGGTTTAATTGGCAGCATCTGGGTAGATACCGGAGACAGACTTACGATACCGGAGGGCATCCGGAAGATGCATTGCAGTGGAAAAATGACACTGGTGCAGGCGTAGCATGAAAAAATAATTGTTTCTTCTAGACCAGAGAAAATGAGAATAAAAAAAGTTTCTTTTATTCCGATGAGCAATCAGAAGGAATAGAAGAAACTTTTTTTGCTTTACAGGAAATTGCTTTCCTGTAAAGCAAAAAACGCTCCACGAGGATGCGCACTGCGGCGTATAAGGTAGATGTCGCAAGCGACCGCCGCAGGCGCGGGAATGTGCAAGGCACATTCTTTTTTAATGTTCAGATACATTTTAGATACAAATATATGTTAAAATAAACATCAAAGAGTAGTAAAAGGAGCGGGCAGCATGATACGGATATTGGTTGTAGAGGATGAAAAGGCAATATCGGATTTAATCCGGCTGAATCTGATGAAGGCAGGCTATCAGTGTGTCTGTGTATACAATGGAATGAAAGCTGCAGACCTGTTGGAAACAGAAAATTTTGATTTGATTATATTGGATGTTATGCTGCCGGAATTAAATGGATTTGAATTGATGGAATACATCCGTCCAATGGGAATTCCGGTGATTTTTCTGACTGCAAAGGATTCCCTAAAAGACCGGATGCAGGGGCTGACCTCCGGGGCAGAGGATTATATGGTAAAGCCTTTTGAAGTGGTAGAACTTTTGGCACGGGTTAATATTGTGCTGCGCCGCTATCATAAGATGGAGCAGAAGATTACTTTTATGGATATTGAATTAGACAGTGAAAATCAGGTGGTGACAAAGGCAGGAAAAGAAGTGGAGCTTACGCCAAAGGAATTTGAACTCTTAGAAATTCTGATGCGCAACCGGAATATTACACTGTTCCGGGAAAGAATCTATGAAGAAATCTGGGGAACGGAATATTCCGTAGAGTCAAGAACCTTAGACCTTCATATCCAGAGATTACGGAAAAAACTGAATCTTGGAGCGGAGCTAAAACAGTATTTAAGGCAGGATACCGGTTAGAGGATAAAGCATGAAATTTCGATATAAAGTATTAATTACAAATTTAATCCTGCTTTCCGTCAGTCTGGGACTGGTGGGGTATCTGATGATACATAAGAATTTTGAACTGGCGAAGGAAACACAGATTTCTAATGCAGTCATTCAGAATAATCTGGTGCAGTCCTCGGTGGAATATGAAGTACTTCAGGCGTTGAACCGGGAAGAGTCGGTAAAGGGCGCACTTCCAGACATTGGAGCACAGGTTAGCAGCGGTATGCGGGCAGAAAATGTGACATTTTTTATTTATTATGGGGATAAGCTGGTTTATAACGAAACAGAAGAAAATGCCAATTTAAAGAAAGTCTGGGAAGCACAGCAGGAGGATGGAAATAAGAACTATGCCATCTTTGAAGAGGACGGTCATTATTATATTTATGTGACGGCAGCCAGTAAGGTAGGGGATGAGAACCTCTGCATGATCAGCAGAAGTGATGTGTCCGATGCCTACGCATTAAGAGACCGGGAAATCCGTTATTTCCGGCTGATTCTTTTCATTTGCCTTATGATAGACTCTCTGCTTATTTATGTTATCAGCCGGTATCTGACCAGACCATTGGAGCAGTTGAACCGGGTGGCAGAGGAGATTACCGATGGCTCTTATGAGACGAGGATTACAGTAAAGAGTCAGGATGAAGTAGGACTTCTGGCAGAAAACTTTAACCGGATGGCAGAAGCAGTATCAGAAAAGATAGGAGAGCTTCAGGGAATGGTACGGAAAAGGGATCAGTTTGTAGCAGACTTTACCCATGAGATTAAGACACCGATGACTTCCATTATCGGTTATGCAGATACCATGCGTTCCATGGAGCTTCCAAGAGAAGAACAGCTGCTGGCATTAAGTTATATCTTTTCCGAAGGCAGACGGTTAGAGCGGATGTCGGGAAAGCTCTTTGATTTGATTTATTTAAGGGAACATGAAATGGAAAAGGAAGCAGTTCAGGTTGAAAATGTAAGCAGTGAAGTACTTAAGGTGGTGACACCGTCCCTTGCGACAAAAGGGCTTGTGTTAAAGGAAAATATCGAGCCGGCAGTACTGTACGGAAATAAAGAACTTCTGGTGACTGTACTGGTGAATTTACTGGATAATGCAAGAAAAGCATCCAAAGAGCATGGTGTCATTGAATTTAGCGGAAAGAGAATACAGGAAGAAGAAAATCCATTTTATTATGAACTTTCCGTAAAAGATTATGGAATCGGCATGACCAAGGAAGAGACAGAGCGGATTTGCGATGAATTCTATATGGCAGATAAATCCCGGGCAAGACAGGAAGGCGGAGCCGGAATCGGAATGTCATTAGTGGCATTGATTTTAGAACATCATCAGGCGGAACTTATCGTAGAAAGTGAGCCAAAAAAGGGGACGAAGATGCGGATATGTTTCAGAAAAGAAGGACAGGAAAACGAAAAAGAACAAAATTAAAGATAAAAGGAAGTGTCTGTGGAATGATAGCAGGAACACTTCTGGTGGTGCTGACAGGAATTTTTCTGCCGGGAATTCTGATTGAAGGGCAGGAACGTAAAGCAGTGGGAGAAGTGCAGGCGGTTCCGGCACAGTATATTGCTTCCGATTCCCTGCTGGCAAAGGAGGCATCGGAAAGCCTTAAGCTTAATGACCGCATCCAGCTGATTACCGGGCAGTGGGAGAGTGAGACACAGGAAGCCTATTCCTATGAGATGACTTTAAAGGATTACGAGGCAGCGGCACTGGCAAGAGACAGTATGGAAGCCATTTATCAGAAAGGGCAGTATCCTTCTGATTTAGCTTCTTCTTATGCCAACTGGTATACCTGGGAAGCATTTCCGGAGAAAGCGGTGGATACAACATTTCATACCTACAGTGCCTACTACTGGAAACTTATTTTTACAAAATATGATGGCACAGAGAAGCATGCGGTATTTCTGTTAGAGGATGGCACCGTTTTGCTGGCGGAGGCAGAAGGAAAAGATATTTTATCGGATGTTACAGCTACAGAGGAAGCTTCCTCATCCGTTAAAGACAATGAAGAAGAAAAAACAGTGGATAAAGAGCTGGCAGAACAGCTTTCCTACACGGGGTTGGACGTAGCCGGACTGAGGATAAAATCCGATAACATACAGGAAGAAAAGGATGCCACATACCGGTACTTTGAACTCTTTGATAAAACAAGATTTATCTATGGAATCAGCACAATATCAGATAGCCAAACGAAGCGTAACATGGTAAAATAAAAAAGAAGGCAAGGTATTTTCAGTGGCATAGATGGTCACCTGCAGTTATTGCGAAAATGATCCTTCCATGTATGATTTGGGAAATTTTGTTCTGGAACAGGCTTTGTGGGACAGTAAAAGCTTTTTACAGCAGAAGCCTTCCGGTATCGGTAATCAATGAGCGGATGGCAGTATTAAGAGGCTATGGAATCAAATTTGCCCTGGATGATTTTGGAACAGGAAGTTCATCTTCTGCCATGGCACTTGAGATGCTGATTGATGAGATTAAGATTGATATGAGCTTTATCCGGAAGATTCTTGTAAATAAAAAGAATAAGGCGATTGTCCAGAGCATGGTGGATTTTGCCAATGCAGCCAATATCAAGAGTTGTCTGGAGGGCGTGGAAAATAAGGCATTAGAAGATTATCTCCGGACTGTGGGAGCCACATGGTTTCAGGGATACTATTATTCCAGACCGGTTGGAGCAGATGAACTGGAGATACTTCTTTCGAACAGATGGAAAAAATAAGAAAAGACAAAAAATAAAAGTAAAAATAGAATGATCAAGACCGGCAGTTTTGTGGCGATAAGAAATACAGCCATAGAATTGCCGGTTTTATTGTAATGATAAGATACAAAAAGTTTACATCTTCATGTTAAAGTAACACCAGAAACGAGGAAAATGGAAAGGTAAACAGAAAATAAAAGATGGAAAACGGAGGGGACAGCATGAAACATCCAATCTTACGAAAAATGATTCTGGCAGGTATGGTGATGGTACTTCTTGCCGGATGTGGTGAGAAAAAAGTAGATTATGAGATGGAAACAGAACAGGAAACCAAAGGGGTGGTTGGTACACTGGATGAATTCCGGGAAGCGGATAACTGGGATGACAGCTTTACGGTAACAACCTCTGACGGAGATGTGAAGGTAAGAATCAATGCATCTATTGATGTGCCGGAAGCAGATGCCATGTCTGTGGTAGCGGCAGAAGAATTAAAGATAGATGTCGATTATAAGAAAAAGTTCCTGAAAGCATATTTTAAAGATTCTGAAATTTATTACCACGATTTTGAGCATCTGACAAAAGAAGAATTACAGACTGCCGTTGACAGCATGGATGGAACGATTGTTGCTGTCCAGTCTCAAATCGATGATTTGGAGAATAATGCACATCATCAGGATGTAGAAAGACATAAGGAAATGCTGAATGACTGGAAGGAAGAAACCGAAGAACAGAAAAAACAATACGAAAAAGCATTAGAGACTGCAAAAGATACCTATACTGCAGCAGAGGATTATGACAGCTGCAATGAATATGCAGGGTATTGCGGAGACCTTTTATGTAATGTGCGATTTGAAGTAAAAGAAACAAACGAAAATGCAATTGCCTACATTGTGGCATCGCCATTAGTGAAAAACAAGACGGACATTTATGTGAATCAGTATTATGGCCCACAGTCTCTAAAGGATTATGATGCTGTATATGGGAATGATACAGTAACTGCATATATCGACAATTCGGAAAAGGAAAATGGATGCAGTATTTCCCAAGAAGATGCAAAGCAGTTAGTGGAGCAGTTCTTAAAAGAAACAGGACGTGATAATCAGGTGCTTTATGGGCAGCAGGATTATTCCTGGGATGGCGCAAATGAGATAGAAGTGGATGGAGAACAGTATACCGATTATGCGGAGGTCATCGACTGGGGCTACCTCTTTGGTTATGGAACCGGTGTCAATGGACTGGCATTTAGTGATTCTTTGGATTATAACGACTTTGATATTTCCTGGGTTACGCCGGAAAACAGTGATGTAAATTTTGAATTAGAGGATGAGATACGATTTGCGGTTACGGATAATGGAATTACAGAAGTATTTATGCAGTATCCGGTAAGCGTTACAAAGATTTCAAAAGAAGTGGAACTGCTGCCGTTATCAACGATTCAAAATATAATCAAAGATGAGATTATAAAAAATGGAGACGATTACCAACTGGATGTGTGCAAGAATTTTAATAAGTTAAAGCTTGGTTATGCGCGTATCAAAGATGACCAGAAGGAAGGCTGTTACAGTTATGTGCCGGCGTGGTGTCTTTATATGGCATCCGGAAATGATATGAACCGGCATCCGGTATTTGTCAATGCCATGGATGGTACACTGATTCATCCTTTGGATGAAAGGTAAGGTGTGCCTATGGCAGATAGAAAGAAAAGAACGGGAAAATGGAAACTGTTTTTGTACCTGGCAGCAGGCAGTTTTCTGACGGGATGCGGAAAAGCAGAGCCAGAGCTTGTGTCAACTGCCCGGACACCATATGAGAAGCTGGCTTATGATACCACGGAAGTGAAAAAAGGAAATCTGACGCCGGAAATTACCTTGAAATTAAAAGCAGAGGGTTTGGAAAAGATTACTTATGATGCAACAAATACGGAATTGAAATTAGACAAAGTATATGTGGCAGTAGGCGATAAAGTGGAAAAGGGAGAGTTGCTGGTATCCTTCCGTTCAGACAGTCTGGAAGCAAAAATGACACAGTGTCAGGATGAGATTGCGGATAAACAGCTTCTGGTGGAACATTATGTAAACCTCATGAGCTGTGATGCATCCTTGGATTATAATGAAGATATTGCAAATTTAAAGCGGCATATTGAAGTAGCAGAGCTTTATGTGGAAGAGGCAGAAGAAAAGCTGTCCCGCTATCAGATTACAGCAAAAGAATCCGGTACCATTACAGCCATGGATAATTATCTGCAAAAAGGAGGCTTTGTGCCGGGAAATAATCTGATTACTGAAGTGTGTGGAACCGGTAACTATGAAGCAGACCTGCCGGAAGGCTATGAATTTAACATGGGAGATACTTATACAGCTACACTGGATGCACTGTCCTATGAATTAAAGGTTGCCGGTGTGGAAGAAAATAAAATCATATTTTCACCGGTATCGGATATGACATCACTTTCAGAGGCAGACGTGCTGAGTCTTGTGATTACGAAGCCCACGCTGGAAAATGTCATTTATGTGAAAGCCTCTGCCGTAAAGGAAGGTGAAGAGGGACACTTTGTCTATCTTCTGGATGATAGCGGATATCGAAAGGTAGTGCCGGTAACGGTTGGAGAAAAAGTAGGGAATCATTGGGTTGTTACATCCGGACTTTCCGGTGGAGAGAAGGTGACTCTGTGAGAAAGAAAAAAAGTTACGCAGGAAACGCACAAAGCGTGATTCCAGTAGTCCTGACAGGCCTGTTTTTTGTAATGTTAATTGGCGGCTGTGGAAGTAAGAAAACAGAAACAATACCAGACCTGGAAGAGCCGGCGGCAAGTAATGCTTCTTATCAGCAGGTGACCTATGGAAATATCGGAACCACCAACGTGCTGCTGGGAACGGCAGTGCCAAAGGAGTACGGACAGGCATATGAAGCCAATGTCACGGTGACAAAGATTCTGGTAGAACCGGGCGATACCGTAGAAAAAGGTGATGTGCTGGCATACGCAGATGTAGACGAGGCAAGTGCGTCCCGGAAAGCAAAGCAGCAGGAGCTGTCGCATGAAAATACCGTATACGAATTAAACCAGAAAATCAACCAATTGAAGCAGGATAAATTGGCAAACCAGCAGAAGCAGCAGGATACTGCAGAGAATAACATTCAGAATGCCGCAGAGAATAACATTCAGGAAGAGGATGATATGCAGGAATCTGCAACAGAGAATAACACGCAGGAGACAGAGGCAGAGGACATCACCTCCCAGATAGCCGTCCTGCAGGAAAACAGCCGCTACGATACGAAGCTTCATGAGTACCGGGTGCAGAAGCTGAATGAAGAGATTGCAGCATTGGACGCTCTGATAGCAGATGGAACGTTAAAGGCAAATCACAGTGGTGAAGTGGTTTATACCAAGAGCCTGACCGTAAACCGGAAAGCCGGCGCGGGAGAAAATGTTGCGATTGTGGCAGATACTGAAGACCTTGCAATAGAGCTTAAGGATGTAACGGTGCAGAATTATAAGTATAAAGATGTTTCCGAAAAATATATGCTGCAATCCGGCGAAAGAGTGCCGGTTACTGAGCGGGAATACAGCACCGATGAGCTGGTACTTGCAAAGATAAATAATAATTATCCCAATGTTTTGATAGAAAAGCCGGAGGGCGTAGAGCTTAAGGCGGGAGAGTTATATCCCATATATTTTGAAGAGAAAAGAGCGGAGCATGTCCTGCTGGTGGGAAACAATTCTCTTTATCAGGAAGATGGAGAAAATTATGTCTATGTAGGAACCGGAGATGATACAAGGGAAAAACGTAAAGTAACAACAGGTGTATCAGACGACCATAATACCCAGATCGTAGAGGGATTAGAGGAAGGGGAAGCGGTCTATTATGAGACAATGGAGCGGATGCCTTCAGATTATACGGAGTATATGGTGGAACGGTCAGATTTTCAGGTGGAAAACCACGGATTAAAATATGGCAGGGCAGATAAGAATGCGAGGGTTTATCTTACAGAAAAAGAAGGAGTGCTTGTAGAAATTGCGGTAGAAAAGGATGCGGAAGTAAAAAAGGGAGACCTTCTTTATATTATCGATACCGGGGAAGGAAAGGCAGCCATTACAGAAGCCGCCAATGCCATTGAGACAGAGAATACTACTTATCAGAAACAGCAGGCAGACTATGATGCACAGCTTATAGAATTGCAGAATGCCACAGATTCTGTCAGTGACTATGACCGGCAGATCATAACCCTTCAAAAAGAAGTTGCAGAAGCAGACCATAGCTATACGCTGCAACAACTGCAGGCAGCTTACGATACGTTAAGCCGCGGAAATGACGGAACCGGAAAATTATCCGTTTATGCAGATGAAGATGGACAGGTTTCGAAAATAACTGTCTGGGAAGGAGACACGGTGGAAGCCGGAGATGAAATTCTTAAGATGAAAGGAGAAGCATCAGACTTACTTCTGGTGCAGATGGTGAGCAGTAAGTCCGTAACGGTGTATACGGATGATATTGCAGAGGCGGGAGAACCGGTAAGTATTACATCCGGGGATACGACTTACACCGGAACCTGTGTGGGATTTGCAGCAGGCAGCAATAATCTGGATGAGGGCTGTCTTTATATCGATGAAAATGGTGCTCATTATACCTTTCAGACAACCTCCGGGTATGATACACCGGCATTTTATGTACGGATGAATGATGAAATCGTAGATGATATGGGAAATGGAGAAAGCGTGGACTTCCCTTATATTTCCATGGAGGATGTTATAGTGCTTCCGGCAGGATGATTTATGAAGAGAAGGATGCAATGCATCCGGATAAAGTGTCATATTTTGTGTGGAAGATGGAAGGGGACCATCTGGTGAAACAGTATGTTTTACTGGATGATACACTTACCGGAAATGGGAAAGTGGTTCTCTTTGGAATAGAGTCTGGCGATGTACTGGCAAGAGAGTAGGGGGATTTGGAATGTTACGTTTTGTCTTTTGTAAAATAAAGAATAAAAAAGGACTGAATTTGTGCCTGCTTCTTGGAATTACATTATTTATCGCATTATTTGTCTGTCATCCGATGTTTGAACGTGGTGCCGGAAACCAGGTATTAAGAACAGGATTTGAAACATATGCAAAGGAACAGGAAACATTTCCTGCAGTGATGAATCGTAGTGGCAGCTATTCTTCGAAGGATTATAGTTCTGCAAAGGAAGTGTTAGAGAAACTTGTGGCATATGAGAAAAAATGGACCGAATATGTGACGGTGGATACCGTGGCATCGGAGCAGTATTTAAGCCTTTCCGGTGGAAAAGCAGATACCAGCCTGGGCGGAACCAATGAATATTTTACCGTTGGATATCTGCCGGAATTATCGAAGAACACAGATATTACATACGGAGAGGGTTTAGACAGTGAAAATCAGACGGAAACAAACGGCTGCTATCCATGCCTTGTCAGTGAAGAGACGATGGATGCCTATGGACTGGTGACAGGAGAAGTGCTTCATCTGAAATTGCAGAGTGAAGCAGAAGCTTATGAAGTGGATTTTAAGGTAACAGGAATCATAAAGGAAAAGGATATCAATGACAGTTACTGGTATCACACGCTCAGTGATTTTGGAAATACGCTGTTTGTATCGGAAAATACTTTTGATACATTGATTGCTTCCTTCGGGCAGGATGAAATCGGTTACGAAGAAAATCTGATGTTGGACTACCGGCAGATAGATGCAAAGCATGCAGCAGAGTATGCCGATTATATGCAGCAGTTCCGGTCATCGGATACAAAGTATCAGGATAATATGGCAGATACTCTGGCGTCCTTTTTTACAAAGCAGCGAACGATACAGCAGATGTTGTGGGCATTGGAACTGCCATGCATTGTACTGCTGCTGTTATTTATCTATATGGTATCCTCCCAGATACTTTCTCTGGAAGAAGGGGAGATTGCAGTACTCCGGAGCCGTGGAGCAACAAAATTGCAGGTGGGTGCGATTTACCTGTTGCAGGCATCCTTTCTGGCACTGACAGGCGCAGCGATTGGACCTTTGCTGGGTTACGGAATGTGCAAAGGAGCAGCTTCCACCGACGGATTTTTAAAATTTACCGGAAAAGATGTAAGCATGTATACCTTAAATGGCGGAATGATTCTCTACGCTCTGGTGGCGGCGGCTATTGTAATTCTGTTTCTGACCATACCGGCGCTGCGGCGGACAAAATACACCATTGTAAATGAAAGTATGGCAAAAAACGGTGTTGTGAAAAATCCATTTTGGAAAAAATGTTATCTGGATATTCTGCTATTACTTTTATCCGGGTATCTGCTTTATAACTACAACCGGCAGAAGGAGAGTCTTGCAATGGAAATGATTGCCGGAAAGGGAATGGACCCGGTAATCCTTTTGAATACATCGGTGTTTATACTGGCAGCAGGATTATTGTTTATACGTCTCTTTTATAATCTGATTCTTGCAGTGGACAGAGTCTTTAAGAACAGATTCCACCCGGCAGGATATGCGGCATTTTTACAGTTGAAAAGAACCTGGTATCAATCGGGATTTTTAGCAGTGTTTCTCGTTATGACCATAGCCAGTGGAATCTTTGATGCGAATATGGCACGGACCATGAATCAGAATATGGAAGAGCAGATTGCATATGTCACCGGAGCAGATGCAGTGGTGGAAGAAAACTTCCGGCTGCAGGTTTCGAAAATGGAAGGAAAGGAAACCAGCTGGAAATATCTGGAGCCTGATTTTGGAAGATATGAAACATTAATCAAAGAAAATGTCTGTGAAGATGCCACAAGGGTACTGATAGATGAAAAGACGGATATTACTGCGAAAAACGGAACAGTTTTTGATGGAAATCTTATGGCAATCCACACAAAAGGCTTCGGGGAGACTGCACGGCTTAAAGATGGTGTCAACAAAGAACACTGGTTTTATGCACTGAATGCACTGGCAGAGGAGCCGGATGGGGTAATAATTTCTTCCAATCTGGCAGACAAATTAAAGTTAAAGGTGGGAGATACTTTAAGTTATACAAGGTATCTGCCGGCAGAGATTGGTGAAGATGCCATGGGCAGCAGGCAGGCAAAGGTCTGTGCAATCATAGACTGCTTCCCTGGTTATGAAAGATATGCTTATGTAAAGGATGAAGAAGGCAATTTAAATGAACAGGAACAGTATCTTCTGGTAGCAAATTATGCCACCGTTATCAGTGCTTTTGGTCAGACCCCTTACCAGGTGTGGATGAAGCTTTCAGATGGTGTGAAAGAGACTATGTTTACGAAAAGTTTTGCGGCAGCAGGCGTTCAGCCGCAACATATTACCTTATTGCAGGAACAGCTTGCCGGCAACCGGAATTCAGCCATGGTACAGGTGACAAATGGAATGTTTACATTAAGCTTTATTTTATCATTGGTGATATGTTCTGTAGGATTTCTGCTGTATTGGATCATGACACTGAAAAAACGGGAATTGCTGTTGGGAGTCTACCGTGCAATGGGAATGCGGATGGGAGAAGTCCGGAAGATGATTTTAACGGAACAGCTTTTTGCCTCGGCAGGACCGGTACTGGCAGGTGGAGGAATCGGAGCAGTGACAACGCTTTTGTTTGTACGTCTGCTTATGGTGGTCTATCTGCCGCAAAAGCATAATCTAGCCATAGAAATATACATTTATCCTACAGACCTTTTGAAGCTTTTAGCGGTACTTCTGGCAGTGATGTTATTCTGTTATCTGATTATCCGGAAAATACTGCGGAGCATGAAAATTGCAAAGGCACTTCGGTTAGGGGAGGACAGCTGATGGAACAGACGATAGCAATACGCACAGAAAATATAAAAAGATATTTTTCGTCGGGAGATGGCAGCATCGTCCGGGCTTTGGACGGCGTTTCCATGGAGATACCAAGCAACAGTCTTACTATTTTAAAGGGACGTTCCGGCTCCGGCAAGACAACCCTTCTTAATCTTTTAAGTGCTCTTGATGTACCGACGGAAGGAAAAGTGGAATTTTTCGGAAAAGATTTGGAATATTTAAAAGACAGGGAGCGGGAGGACTTGCGGCGTTACCGGATGGGATTTGTTTTTCAGTCTGTGGCATTGATTCCTGTGATGAATGCCTATGAAAATGTGGAATTTGCCCTGCGGTTATCCGGTGATAAAGAGAAACGGAAGAAGGATAAGGAAGAGCAGAAAAATAGGGGAGAACAGAAGAAGCGTGTAATAGAAATCTTAGAGCGGGTCGGACTGAAAGAACGGATTTATCATATGCCATATCAGTTGTCCGGCGGTGAACAGCAGCGGGTGGCAATTGCCCGGGCAGTTGCCCACAGACCACAGGTGATTTTTGCAGACGAACCAACCGGTGCACTGGATACGGCATCGGGGCTTGCAGTCATGAAGCTTTTCCGTGAACTGGTAGAGCAGGAGCATATCACTGTAGTCATGACCACCCATGACCCGAATCTGATGGAACTTGGTGATTTCGTCTATGAATTAAAGGATGGGAGGCTGGTAAAATGATTCAGTGTGACAGCCTGGTAAAGATATATGAGATGGAACAGCATAAAGTCATGGCACTGGAAGGACTGGATCTTACGATAGAAGATGGGGAAATGATGGCAATTATCGGCAAATCCGGCAGTGGAAAGTCGACGCTGCTTAATATCATCGGAGGACTGGAATCACCCACAGCAGGAATCCTTATGGTGGATGGAAAGGACTTATCGTCCTATACGGAAAAAGAACTGGTTTTATACCGCCGTGACAAAGTGGGATTCGTCTGGCAGAAGAGTGCAAGAAATCTTTTCTCTTATCTTACGGCGCTGGAAAATATTGAAGCACCCATGCAGGTTCATCCGGGAACATCCGCCCGGGAGAAGCGGAAGCGTGCCAGAGATTTATTAAAGGCAGTCGGTATGGAAGCACATGCGGATAAGTTCCCTTCCCAGCTATCCGGTGGCGAGCAGCAGCGGATTGCCATTGCCGTTGCACTTTCCAATCAGCCGTCGATTCTTCTGGCAGATGAACCTACCGGCGCAGTAGATACAAAGACTGCAAATCAGATATTTGAGCTGTTCCACAAACTGAATGAAGAATTTAAAATTACAATAATCATAGTGACCCATGATATGGCATTGGCGGATAAAGTGGAGCGGACAGTGCTGATTTCCGATGGCAAAATCAGTACCGAAAAGATTCGGAAAGTATCTTTAGAAGAACTGCAGCGTCTTGCAAGTGCAGCAGAATTTACCCATGAAGAATATTCCGTTTTAGATAAAGCCCACCGGCTGCAGCTGACAGAAGAAATGTTAGAAGAAGCCGGTATCGATTCCAATAAAGTGCGGATTGAGGTTCAGGATGGCAAAATCCTGATTCAAAAAGAATAAACCGGTACTTGCTGCAACAAAGTATTTATGAAGTAAGAAACCGCTTCGTTTCCTCCATGACATTGCGAAGCGTTTTGATATTATCAAGTGTATCCTTTGTTTCTAAAGAGTGATTGGCATCCGGATAGAGGAAAAGAGGAATCTTTTGCCCTCTGCTGATGCCAGTCACTTTTTCAATATCGCTCCAGGGATCGGAAGTGCCGAGAAAAGCAATGGCATTCTGCGGGTGGAAATCATAGGTTTCCCGTAAAGGGGTATAGAGAATCTGGCGGCAGGAAATATTTTCCTTCCTTGCATAGGCAGAGGCAATAACCGTTCCGATGCTCTTTGAGATAAATATAATTTCATCATAATCCTGCCAGTTTACGGAAGAAAGCTGTTTTACAGCCTGTTCATAAAGATAAGAAAAAGCCTGCTGCATTTTCTCCCTATTACCCCGGATATTTCCAGTGATATCGCTGCCGGCAAGGGAATAGTCCAGTGTAAGAGCGGTTTCATAACCTGCTTCGGCAGCAAGCTTTCGGCTGTAATAGAGCAGTGGTTTGTCACAGTGATAACCGATGCCCGGAAAAAAGACCGCCAGTTTATTTTTCGATAAATGCATAAGAAATTGTCCTTTCTGTTCCGGCATTTTCAGGTGGCAGAAACCGGAGCTTTTTAACCTTAGAAAATATAGTAGCACAATGGGAAATAATGACTTCTCTAAGGATATAACAAATGCGATAAAGTTAATTGTAATAAGGAACTTTATCGCATTTGCTATTAGATGAGCCGCATTGGAAATGGTGTAAATTGGAACTAAAAAATAAACTGGAACTTATCACCGATACATAGCTGTTTGCAAAGATTCGTGATAGTGTTGTCAACATCGTGGATGGTACTTGATATCCGGAGCAGAGGATACCCCTTACTGATGTTTAAAGTCTTAGCCTCTTGGGCATTAGCGAAAACAATATCAAGTGTTTTACGTGAATGATCCAGAATGATATTGTGTTTTCTTAGTATTTCATACAAAGAAGAGTCGTTTAAATCTTCTCCAAATAAAAAAGAAAAGGATTCAGGAAATTTATTGAACTCTAAGATGACAGGGACATTATCCATATAACGGATTCTTTCCACTACGAGTATTTTATCCCCTTCGTGTAGTGACATTTCAGTTAAATCCCGTTCAGAAGGATCTTCCAATGCAATTTTTATGGTCTTAGCTCCAGGTGTTGCGTTTTTCATCCGGCACATATCAGAAAAACTTATGACTTCTGTAATATTACGCTGCAATTTTTTTTCCGCTACAAAAGTTCCTTTTCCTGATTTCCTTTCTAAATATCCGGATTCAGATAAAACGGCTAATGCTTTTCGGACAGTAACTCTGCTCACATGGTATGATTCACTTAATTCATTTTCTGTAGGCAGACGACTGCCGGCCGCCCGTTCTCCGGCGTCAATTTCTTTTCGTATTTTTTCCTCCAATTGTTTGTACAGTGGTGTGGCAATGGTGTTGTTCAGTTCCATATAAATACCTCTCTCCTAATATAACTTTCACAAATATTATAAAACAAAGTTGCAAAAATGTATATATTTTCCTATATTGTATGATATATATTGACAGAATGTATTATATTGTATTATAGTAAACACATAGAACAAATAAATACATTATAAAAAGGAGAGAAAAAATGGGATACGTAAGTAAAGACATTAAAAACATTGTGAAAGAAATTTTAGAAGAAAAAAAAGACATCGGTGGAATTAAAAATATTTATTTTGTGGGATGCGGAGGATCACTTGGCGCACTTTATCCGGCAAAAACATTTATGGAGAGAGAATCACAGGTTTTGAGATCAGCCTGGATAAACAGTAATGAGTTTGTGCATAGCACACCAAAGGACTTTGGAGAAAATTCTATTATATGTCTTGCCTGCCACAAGGGAAATACACCGGAAACGATTAAGGCTGCCAAATTAGGAAAAGAAAAAGGAGCGGCGGTTATTATTCTGACATGGCTGGAGGAATCAGAAATTATAGAATTTGGAGATTATATTATACATTATACATTTGATGCAAGTCCTGATCATCTTGCAGGGGATATTGATTATGCAGGAGAAAAGACGCAGTGTGCATTGCTTGTGGCAGTGGAATTAGTTGCACAGACGGAGGGATATGCTAATTATGATAAATTCTATGAAGCTTTAGGCATGATTAGCAATATCATCAGAAATGCACGTACACATGTGGCTGCCAGGGCAGAGGCATTTGCAGAAGAGTATCAGAATGATTCAGTGATTTATACAATGGGAAGTGGTGCAGCATATGGAGCTGCCTATATGGAGAGTATCTGTATATTTATGGAGATGCAGTGGCTTGATTCAAGCAGTATTCATACCGGTGAATTTTTCCATGGTCCATTTGAAGTTACAGATGCAAACCGTCCGTTTATGATTCAGATATCAGAAGGCTCAACCCGCGAACTGGATGAGAGAGCACTTACATTCCTGAAAACATATGCAAAACGTATTGAGGTTCTTGATGCGAAAGAGCTTGGCTTATCCACAATTGATGCAACAGTAGTAGATTACTTTAACCATGCACTGTTTAATAATGTATATCCGATTTACAACCACGCACTGGCAGTAAAGCGTGAACATCCGTTAACAACCCGCCGCTATATGTGGAAGGTAGAATATTAATGAAAAAATTCTGTGAAAAAAAATATGTATTGTTTGACTTTGATGGAGTTATAGCAGATACAGAAGAGAGTAATGGTAATTATCTGGGTCTGGCATTAAAAGAGTTTGGAGTGGAACTGACACAAAAAGACAGGGATAGACTAATTGGCTCACATGATTCCCATATTCTGCTGGAACTGCTGGAACGCTCGCCGGAGAAAATAACAATGGAACAGCTTTTGCAAAAAAGAAAAGAAATAGGAAATACATATGAAAATGGCTGCATTAAGCCGATGGAGGGATTACTGGAGTTTATTGCCGGTTTGAAAAAACAGGGGAAAAAGCTGGCAGTGGTTTCTTCAACCTCTACACGGCTGATTGTAGTAGCATTGAACCGGATGAAAATGCTGGGTTTGTTCGATGTGCTGGTATGCGGAGACATGTGCCGGAATAGAAAACCGGATCCGGAATGCTATAGAAAAGCAATGCAATATTTAGAAGCAAAGCCGGAAGAATGTATTGCAATAGAAGACTCGTTTATTGGTATACAGGCAGCAAAGGCTGCAAATATAGAGGTAGTTGCGTATACAGGAGCTGGTGAGAATCAGGATGTAAGTCAGGCGGATTATGTTATTTCTTCATACGTTTAACTGCCTGAGTGAAAGAAAGAGAAAACAGAAGAATAAAAAGTATTTAATTGTATGCCCGCCAGTGCTCCTGGCGGGTTTTACTATGCACAATTAAATTGATATTGATGTACAAAAAGTGAAACAAAAAATTGTGCATAATGTCGAAAATGTATTTCTTTATTGACACAAATGTATGGAATCTATATAATACAAATAGATACAAAATAAAACAATACAAATAAAAACAAATTAATACATTTTGGTTTTAAAGTAGTGCACATGCTTTGGAATAAATAAAAAAGAGGAGGTAGATGTCCATGTTTTGGATTGAATTTATTGTTTTAATGCTGATTATTGTGTGGGGAACCAGAAAAGGTGGAAGTTTCCTGGCAATGGCTGGCGGCATCGGAATGTTGATTTTCGTATATATCTTTAGAGTGACTCCATCAGATCCACCGATTACTGTTATACTGATTATGTTGGCGGTAATTACCGCAGCCTGTACGATGCAGGCGACTGGCGGATTGGATTTTATGGTACAGCTTGCAGAAAAAATATTACGGAAAAATCCGAAAAACATTACTTTGGTAGCACCTTTTGTAGCGTATTTATTTACATTCTGTTGTGGAACCGGACATATTGTATATTCGTTACTTCCGGTTATTAATGAAATAGCATTGGAAAATGGAATTCGGCCTGAGCGCCCGATTTCTGTTAGTATTATTTCATCCCAGCAGGCAAATACCGGATCACCAATAACAGCTGCAACAGTAGCTATTGTGGGTTATATGACTATTTTTGAAAAAGTAAATCTGGCAACAATTATGCTGGTAGCAATTCCGGCAGCACTGATAGGAGTATTGGTTGCAGCATTGTCTGTATACAAGAAAGGTCTGGAATTAGAGGATGATCCTGAATATCAGCAGAGGGTTGCAGATGGACTGGTAAAAGATTTTAAAAAGAAAGTAGAAGGAGAAAAACAGGTAACCAAAAAAGCAAAGATTTCTGTTGCTATCTTCCTGGTTTCTATGGTAGTAATTGCAATATGCGGTATTTTCCCGGCGCTCCGTCCAACATTTAGCGATGGTACACAGTTAGCAATGACATCTTTAATCCAGATTATTATGTATGTAGCTGCCGCAATTATTGTTATTGTAAGTAAAATTGATAGTAACGACATTTTAGAAGTACCGTTGTTAAAGACTGGATTCTTTGCTGTTATTCTTGCAGCGGGACTTTGCTGGCTGGTAAATACTTTTGTTGGTGCACAGACAAACTTCATTACAGAAAATTTGTCAGCTTTAACAAATGAACATCCATGGATTTATATTATTGCAGTATTTCTGGTAGGTGCACTGACAAGTTCACAAGCGTCTACGACAATGATTATGATTCCAATTGCAATTGCATTGAATCTGCCGGCTTATATTATTGTAGGTGGATGGATGGCATGCTCATCCAACTATTTTATCCCGGATTCCAGCCAGTGTATAGCAGGTCTTGCTTTTGACACGGCAGGTACTACGAAGATTGGAAAATTTATATTTAATCATAGCTATATGCGGCCGGGACTTGTATGTACAATTGTATCAGTATTAGTAGCAACAGGAATAGGATATTTTGTTTTCTGATAAAAACCGGTGGTGGCAAAATAAAGAAAACAGTAACAGCACACAGCCTGTGTTATTCTGACAGGCTGTGGGAACTGCCACCTCATGATGGATTGCCAGATATACATAAATATTAATAATGGCTATCTGAAAAAATGAAAGAGCGAATCTGGAAAAATAATTGCTTGTTGCAAAAAGAAGAGGTGAGGGAGTCTGGGTGAAAGAAAAATTGAAAGAAAGGAGAAAGAAATAAAAATGAGACAGCCTAGAATAATTGCAATTGGAGATGCAGTTTGTGACAAATATCTTTCCAGGGGGAAAATGTATCCAGGAGGTCAGTGTGTTAACACATGTGCATATGCACATATGAATAATGCAGAAAGTGCATTTTTAGGTAAATTTGGAAATGATGAAGTAGCAGAATGCATTCAGGCAGCACTGAAAAATATGAATGTAGACTTTTCACATAGCAGGAATTATGAAGGTGAAAATGGATTTGCATGTGTGACACTGAATCAGGGAGATCGCGTATTTGTCGGGTCCAATCATGGAGGTGTGGCAAAAGAGTATCCTTATGATTTTACGCAGGAAGATTTTTCATATATAAGAAAGTTTGATTTGATTTATACAAATCTGAATGCCTATATAGATGATGACATAGAAGAAATTGCTTCTTTGGGTCTTCCAGTTGCATTTGATTTTTCAAATCGATGGACAGACGAATATCTGAAAAAAATTTGTCCGCATATTAAAGTGGCAATGCTTTCCTGTGCACATTTAAGTGATAAAGAACGCGAAAGGGAAATGAGTAAAGTAAAAGAGCTTGGAGTTCCGCTTGTTCTGGGAACAATAGGAGAAGATGGTTCATACATTTTATACCATGGTGAAATGATGTATGAAAAAGCTGTAAAGGCAGAAAGCATTATGGATACTATGGGTGCAGGAGACTCTTATTTCGCGACATTTTTGACATATATTTTACGGTATAAAGAACCGGAATTTTTTAAAGAAGAAAGTAAAGATGATGGGAATGTTAAAGAACTTTTAAAGAAAGCCATGCAGGCTGGAGCAGAATTCGCTTCAAAGATTTGCGGTGTCGAAGGAGCGTTTGGGTATGGAACGCCAATTGCAGGAAGAATAATTGATAATAGAAATAATTAAAAGGTTTAAGGAGGAATGCTATATGGATATAAAGCCGACAAGTTACAGGTATGATGGAGAAGGAATAGAATGTGCATATCGGAATGAAAAATGGGTTGTTTGTATCAAAAATTGGAAACCGAATAATGACATTGATGGGTTAGAACATTTAGAGATACATCATACGACAGATGAACAATTCATTTTGATTTCTGGAAAATGTATTATTATTACAGCGGACAGAATAGATGGAAAGTTTAATATTGAATTAACTCCGGTGGAGAAAGGAACTTTATACAATGTACCGAAAGAGCGTTGGTTTTTTACTATTGTAGAAAAGGATACCAAAATGATGTATGTGCAGGATGCCGGATGTAGTATGGATAATAGTGAGTATTGTAAACTGAGCCAGGAAGAAATTTCATATATTCAGAAATTAGCAAGACCAATGCTTGCAGAATAATATAACAACAATGTATTAAAAATATTTATAGGAGGATTATCAATGAAGCCAACAGAAATCAAGAATGTAATTACAGAAATTTTAGAAAGCAGAAAAGAAGAAGGTGGTATTAAAGCATTATATTTTGTGGGATGCGGTGGTTCTAATGGAGCACTTTATCCAGCGAAAACATTTATGGAAAGAGAATGTGCAAATATTAAGTCAGCACTAATTAATAGTAATGAATTTGTATATAGTACTCCGAAGGATTTGGGAAAAAATGTAATCGTGTGTTTATCGTGCCATAAGGGAAATACACCGGAAACAATTAATGCAGCGAAACTGGCAAAGGAAAAAGGTGCAGCTGTAATTATTCTGACATGGAAAGAGGAATCAGAGATTACCCCATTTGGTGATTATATTATCAATTATACTTTTGGGGATAACAAGGATATTGCTGGTGAAAAAATTATCTGTGCACTTCTGGTGGCAGTGGAACTGTTGAATCAGACAGAAGGGTATGAGCATTATGAAGAATTTATGGATGGTGTTGGACGTATTGATGGTATTGTGAAACATGCATGTAAGCATGTGGAAAAACGGGCTGAACTGTTTGCCAAGGAATATAAAGATGATAAAATTATTTATACTATGGCAAGCGGAGCGGGTTATGGTGCAGCATATATGCAAAGTATATGTATTTTTATGGAAATGCAGTGGATTCATTCTTCTAGTATTCACAGTGGGGAATTTTTCCATGGACCTTTCGAAATTACAGATAAAGAAGTACCATTTGTGCTTCAGGTTTCTGAGGGAACCAATCGACCGTTGGATGAACGTGCATTGAAGTTTTTGAAGACTTATGCAAAACGGATTGAAGTAATTGATGCAAAGGATTTAGGGCTGTCTACAATTGATGCATCAGTCGTAGACTATTTTAACCATTCCTTATTCACAAATGTATATCCGGTTTATAATAAGGCTTTGGCTGAGGAGAGACAGCATCCACTGACAACACGACGCTATATGTGGAAGGTAGAGTATTAAAAAACTTAAAAAATGATGTAAACATACAGCATGTCAGATTTTGATGGAAAATTTGAAGTACATTACAAGGAAAGCCTGGAAATGATAATGATTTCCGGGCTTTCTGAGCTTTGACACATGACCTGAGGAAGAAGGAACGGAATTGAAAAAAACAATAGGTATTATTGGTGGCATGGGACCGATGGCTACCTGCGATTTAATGAAAAAGATTTTTGAAGTGTCAGATGCAGACTGCGATCAGAACTATGTGCATGTTTGTGTTGATTGTAACACGAATATTCCGGATAGAACGAAAGCTATTCTTGAAAAGGGAGAGGATCCTATACCAGAGATGGTAAAAAGTGCAGTGAGTCTGCAAAATATGGGAGCAGATTTGTTGATGATACCTTGTAACACAGCACATTTTTTTTATGACCGATTAAAAATATTTACTGATATTCCGATATTACATATGCCCCGCGAGACAGTAAATGTTTTAAAAAAGCAGAATATATCATGTGCAGCCGTATTGGCTACGGATGGTGTGATAAAGAGTGGGGTTTATGAGAAAGAGCTTCGGGCACAGGGAATCAAAACGATTTATCCGGATGCAGAGCAGCAACAGAAAATTATGGCAGTAATCTATCAATGTATTAAAGCTGGAAAAAAGGATGTAGAAAAGTACGGACTTGACGATATTTTAAAATCCTTGATTAAACAGGGTGCGCAAAGTGTGATTCTGGGATGTACTGAATTACCAATTGCTTTTTCCTTGGCAGGAATCAGAGAAAATATAGTTGACCCGACGGAGATTGCAGCAAGAGCTGCATTAAAATTTCTGCAATTACCAATACATGCATTATAAAGCAGCTGTATTTTTATGAAAATAAATGGTATCGGAAAAGTGTGAAAACTCCCTTCAAAAAGCCCCCAAAAAGTCGCAACAAACATTGACAATCCGTGGGTTTGAGGACTATACTAATATATAAATTATAAATACCAGACAGGTTATTACAGAAAGAGAAAGGGAGGTATATGATAACAGGGAATTATCATATATTTTCAGAGCCTTTTTGAATATTTCTGAAGGGGGAAACAGATGATTCAAAAATATTATAACAGTATTCTGGAACAGGTTTTTGCACAGATTGGAAAGAAAGAACACAACATTGTTCTGGCAAAATACAGCAATGATTTTTCATTAAAGCAGTTGGAAATATCAGAGCAGATAACGAATAATAAAGAGGTTCGTTTTGTAGCCCACGAATTCCGGGCAGAGAAATTATCGGGAGCATATGAGCCGTTTCCGGATTTGATTTTGGAACTTTTCGACCAGCAGAAGGAGATGACATTTGATGAATTCCTGGACAAGTGTAATGTCTATTCCCTGCAGCGTCCGATTATTGCAGCATACCGGGAGAGTGGAAAATGTATCCGGAAAGAGAGTTTATTGTATACAGAAGTTGACTATGAGCGGGAGCGGATGCATGATGCTATTGTGGCAATGCTTGTTGAAGTTTCTAAGATACAGCCGTTTATGCTTTGGATTAACCGCATGCAGTTTGCCGGAAAGGGAACCATAGAAATAGTCTATGAACTGTTAAAAGCAGAGCATACAGAGAATATCGGAATCGTTCTCGGCATGAATGAGCAGCAGCGTCTGCCGGAATATATGCTGCCGGGCTGGGAAAACGTAACGGAGGAATTGGATAATAATGTTGCAATATTCCGCATTGGAAATGCCGGAGAATCCCGGGAACAAAGAGATGAGGTTATTACAGCAGAAAGTATTGAAGATGATATCAGAACATTGCAGAATCTTGTCTTTTTCATGGATTTTGAACAGGCGTTGTTTTATCTGGATAAAGTAGACCGCAGAATCAGATTTGACAATTTTACAGTATCGGATGAAGTGAAATACGAACTCTGGCAGTTCTATGCATATGTATCGGTATATATGAGGGATTTGCCAAAAGCACTGGAAATAAGTGAGGGTATCTTACAGCTTGCAGAGAAGAAAAAGAACCGCAGGATGCGCTTTTATGCATATTATCTCCGCTCTGTAATTTATATGTATCAGTCAAAACTGCAGGAAGCCACTGAATGTGCAGGTGTTGCAAAAAGTATTGCAATAGAAGGCGGCATGGAGCGCGGTCAGTTTGAAGCAGAGCTGGTAGAAATACAAGCGAAAATGGCAGGCTGGAATAATATTTTCTTCTGTGCACAGAACGTGGAAGTCAGCGATGCCATGATTGAAAAATTAATGAAATATGACTACCGGAATCATCTGGCGTACATTTATGTATATGCCTATGACAATAAGCCGGAGATTGTAGCAAAGGCATATTATTCCGAATCCCAGCTTATTTATTTCAGTAAGGGAATCAGACTGGCAACAGAAATTGGCAATACACAGCTTATTTACAATGCATACCAGAAGAATATTATGCTGGCGTCTACCAACGGTATGTATCCGATTTCATTGCTGTATTCGGTAAGAACTTTCGAAGCACTGGACAACAAACGTTCTGTGGAAAGTGGACGTATTTTCTCGGGAATCGGTTATACCTTAACGGCATTAAGACAGAATGATCTTGCAAAGCGTTATTTTCAGAAAGCAGTAGAAATTTTATATAATCTGGAATTGCCGGAGGATATTGCGGAAGTATATTACAATATGGCAATTAACTGTATTGCAGCAGAAGAATTCAAGGAAGCCAACGAATATCTGATGCGCTGTATGAAGACCATTGAACGTCTGCATTTGAATAGTCTGAGGGTCTGCAATTTAAGCAAATTGTATGGACTCTTAGCATTGTGCAATCAGAAGATTGGCAACCGTTTCAACTGTGAACAGTACCTCAATAACTGCAAACAGTTCTTGAATTACATAATTGAAAAAGAAAAGCTTCAGAATGATGTGGGAATCATCCACGATTATGCACGTTGTGATGACGATATGTTCCTTTATCATTTCACACGGGCATTACTTGGAATGGATTCCGGTAATGATTCGTCAGCATTTGAAGATTTTAATTGTGCAGAGACACATCTGGTGCGGACTGAGGGAAACCAGTTCTTCTGTTATCAGCTGTTCCGTAAGGACAGGATCCGCTTTTATGGGCAGACAGGAAGAATGGAACTTAAGAGCAATGAAGAGGCAATCTAAAACAATATCTTGGGGATAATACCCATTCTCTCACAGATGAAGAAATTAAGGTATTAGAGCCATTAGAACAGTATTTATCAGAAGAACCTCTTCATGTGATATCTTCTCAGGAGATGGAAATGCAGCTGAAGCAGGAAAGCATAAACCGTGCTTACAAGCAGGAACGCCGTCAGATGGATTTTCTGTCGACATGGCAGAAGACAATTGATGTGACGGATGTTTCGGCAGAAGTAATGGTAGAGAATGTGATGCGGACATTCCTGTATCATTTTAATTTGGACCGGGCATTATATATACAGTATCATGGAAGAAAACCAAAGGTACTTTATGATAATACAGAAGCCAGTCTTTCTATGAAGGAGCAGAAGTATTTAAAGGAAGTGTTCGAAAAGACACAGAGAGGGTTTGTTGTATCGAAAATCAGCAGTAACTATTCGGAACATCTGAATGTGGTCAAACTGTTTGGTGAAGATAATGTATGCTCCCTTGTTGCTATTCCATTCTTTGACAATGGAAAAGTAACAAGCATTATGATAGCATATATTCTGATGAAGGATAACTGGCATTCTTCCGTCAGCCGCTATATGTTAGATGAGAGTGATATGCGGATTTATGAGCTTTTGTTCCGGGAAGTGCAGTATGCACTGAATCGTCTCTATGCATATGAGAAGCTCTACGAAATGAATACTGCATTGTATAAATCTGCAGTAACCGACCAGCTGACAGGAATTTTCAACAGGAAGGGATTCTATCAGAACATCGAGGAAATTATCCGGAAGATTAAAAAGGGCCGCATGAAGCATGATTTTGGTATTATGTTTATCGATCTGGATAATTTCAAAGGATATAATGATACCTTTGGACATGATGTAGGAGATTTGCTGCTTAAGTCCATGGCAAATATCTTCAGCAGGGTCTGCAGGGACAAGGGCTTTGTGACACGTTTCGGTGGTGATGAATTTATTATTTTTCTCTACACCGGAGAGCACAAGGTTTTAGAGGATACCGCAAAGGCTATCTATAAAGAGATTAAGAAACAGGATGGGTTCAGGGAACTGATTGCAAAAGAAATCGGACAGCCGGTTGAGATTGATGATAAGAAATTACTTTCCTGCTCTATTGGTATTATTTCTTCCAATCAGGTAAAGAAGGCAGAAGACATTGACGAAATGATTAAAGAGGCGGATGATCTTCTGTATGCAGTAAAAGCAGAATCCAAAGGAACGTATAAGTCTTTGAAGAGCAGGAACAGAAGTAAAGCAAAGGAAACGGGAAAACGTATGGTAATGAAGCTTCCAGAGCATGTAAAGTTTATAATTGATAAGCTGCAGGAAGCAGGCTTTGAAGGATATGCAGTAGGAGGGTGTGTCAGAGACACCCTCCTTCAGCGTGTGCCTCAGGACTGGGATATTACCACTTCTGCCTATCCGGAAGAAGTAAAAGAAATTTTTGGGCGCACCATCGATACCGGAATTGAGCATGGAACGGTAACTGTAATGCTGGATAAAGAGGGGTATGAGGTGACAACTTACCGGATTGATGGCGAATATGAGGATGCCAGACATCCGAAGGAAGTAACCTATACAGATAATCTTTTAGAGGATTTAAAACGCCGGGATTTTACCATTAATGCCATGGCATATAATGAACAGCGGGGACTGGTGGATGCCTTTGACGGAGCAGGAGATTTAAAACGTGGCATCATCCGCTGTGTAGGAGAACCAAAGGAGAGGTTTGGGGAAGATGCTTTAAGGATGCTTCGGGCAGTGCGTTTTGCGGCACAGCTGGGCTTTGATATAGAAGAAGAGACAGCAGAAGCGATTCAGGAGCTTGCACCGATGTTAAAAAAGGTCAGTGCAGAGCGTATTCAGGTAGAACTGGTTAAGCTTCTTACCTCAGTCCATCCGGAGGAGATGCGTACCGTATATGCCACAGGAATTGCGGATGTGGTACTGCCGGAATTTTCGGTGATGATGCGTACACCACAGAATAATCCCCATCACTGTTATACAGTAGGAGAGCATACCATTGAAGTGTTAAAAGGTGTGGAAGCAGACAAGGTGCTACGGCTTGCAGCATTATTTCATGATGTGGCAAAGCCCGACTGCCGCAGTACAGATGAAGATGGAATTGACCATTTCTACGGGCATCCGCAGGTGGGAGCAAAGAAGACGAAGACAATTTTACGCAGATTAAAATTCGACAATGCAACCATTGATATGGTCTGCCGGCTGGTGGCAATTCACGATATTAACCCGGCACTGACACCGGAGTCCGTACGAAAGGCAATACAGAAGGCGGGATTAGAGTGCTATCCGGTTATATTTGAATTGAAGAAAGCAGATATTTTAGCCCAGAGTGATTATCAGAGGAAAGAAAAGCTGGAAGCATTGGACGGATATCATAAGATTTATGATAAAATAATCAAAGATGCAGACTGTCTGACACTAAAAGACCTTGCACTTAACGGACGGGACTTAATAGAACTTGGTGTGAAGCCCGGTCCGCAGATAGGAAACATTTTGGCAAAGCTTTTGGATGTGGTAATTGAAGAACCGGAAAAGAATACAAAAGAATATCTGACAGGTTATACTTTAAAGAACCTCTTCATATGATAGAAAGACGCATAAAGATTTGTGCGAATTCGTCGTATGGAGGGGTTTTTGTGTATAATTTATCGAGCCAGTTGTTAGAACAGTATCCGTTTGAGGTAACCGCCATCCAGAAAGGAAGGGGAACCTATATCTGCACGACATCAGAGGGCGGAAAAATAATAATAGGATCTTTTCGCGGGTCAAAAGGCAGAGCGGAAGCTATAGAACATGTTTTGCTCCGTCTGAAAGAAAATGGAATAGAAGCAGATGAAATCATACATACCAGGGAAGGAGAGATCTTAGCCCAGGAGGTGGATGAAACATGGTACTATGCCAGAAAATATATAGAGGGCAGGGAGTGTGAGACCAGGAGCCGTGATGATGTACTTGCTGCGGTAGAAGAACTGGCAAAGCTGCATCTTGTCCTGCAGAAGGTGGAGGATGAAAATTTAAAAATTGGCGGACAGGATTATGCCATGGAGGTATTCCGGCACAACCGGGAGCTTAAAAAGGTGCGCAATTATATTCATGGAAAGCATAAAAAGAATGAGTTTGAAATGATATTTATGCGCAATTATGAGATTTTCTTAAAACAGGCACTGGACGTGGAACATCGGCTGATGAAACCAAATCCGGGTGAAACGCAGGGGCAGAGCGGAAAGCAGAGCCAGGAAGCAGCAATGTATGGAATCTGCCATGGAGACTTTAACCAGCATAATGTATTATTTACCCATGGTAAAATTATAATTACAAATTTTGAACAGGCACATTATGATGTGCTGGTAGGGGATCTGGCGCATTTCTTACGGAAACTGATGGAAAAACATAATTTTAATATCGGGCTGGCAACGGATATGCTGGCAGCTTACGAAAAAAGACGAAAATTATTACCAGAGGAATGGGAGCAGCTTTATGTAAGGATGGCATACCCACAGAAGTTCTGGAAAGTGGCAAATCACTACTTTAATGCCAATAAGGCGTGGGTGTCCGGCAGAGACATTGAGAAGTTGAACCGGGTTATCGAACAGGAAGAAATCCGCCAGCAGTTTTTAAGAATGTTATTTTATTTTGTGGAATAATCATGTATAATCATGTACAGGCAATTGCCGGAGGAAAAGAGCATACAGGAGAAAAAGAGGTGCGAAATGAAGCAATCAGGGAAGCACTGGCTGTTGGCCTTGGTTATTTTCACAGTATTTGTGGCCTTGAGCGGCTGTGGAAGGAAAGACGATGGGCCTGTCAGCATGAAAGGCTATGTATCAGGTGTTGAGGCAGCAACGGAGGAAGTGACACAGGCAGAGGAAAGCAGCCTGTATACGGTAAGTGGTGCTGATACAACACTTTCAACAATGACATTTCTGAATATTGACACGGGACGTTATGAACAGTATTCTTATACAGATGGGACAATTTTTAAAGACAGACATGGCAGTCTGATTTCGGCTGCATCCATGGTACCGGGAAAAGTGGTTACTTTAACACTCCGGGATAAAGACCTGATATTAGAAAAGGTGGAGCAGTCGGCAGATGCATGGGAGATGGACGATATCGGAAAATTTTCCTATAATGAAGAAGATAAGATATTTACCATCGGAGACACAAAGTATTCTTATGATGAAGAATTACAAGTGTTTTCCGGAGATGCAGCCATAGAATTGTCCGCAGTTACCGGACAGGACACCTTAAGAATACAGGGAATTGACCGGAAAGTGCTGTCAGTGTCCGTTACAACAGGACATGGAGTCATCCAGCTTGTAAATACACAGGCATTAGAGGGCGGCTGGTTAAGCCTGAATCATAAGAATTATTATAAGATCACGGAGAATATGCAGTTAGAGGTGCCGGAAGGAACCTATGAATTAACCGTTGCCGGCAATGGCTACGGCGGTTCCACAGAGGTAGCTGTAACAAGAAATGAGCAGATTTCCGTGGATGTAGATTCCATAAAGGGTGAGGATCCGAAATATTGTACTTTAACCTTTGCGGTTGATGTTGCAGGCGCTTTGATGTATATTGATGGTAGTCAGGTTGATTATACACAGCCATTACAGCTGCAGTATGGCATCCATTCTATACAGATTACTGCAGATGGATATGACACCTGGTCGAAGCGGCTATATGTAAATTCGCCGGAAGCGCAGATAGAGATTGCGTTGTCAGGTGATGATACGGGCAGTACAGAGACAGAATCGACGGAAACTGCCGGAAATGAAGAGAACACAACCGTGGAGCATAAGCATTCCGACAGTACATCGAATTCCAGTGGAACTAACAGCTCCAGTGGAAGTTCATCCAGTGACTCTGATGCATATAGGAAGGCATTGAGTGAAATTATTGATACATTAACCAGTAACAATAATTCTTCGACAAGTACATTAAATCAGGTAGTTAACAGTCTTACGAATTAGTGAGAGAAATGAAAGGGCGAGACATCCGAAGGAGGCTGCCACTGGCAGGCTCTTTTGGTAAACAACATAAATGAAAAGTAGGAGGAAATCAGGAATGGGTTACAAGGAAACTTACGAAGCATGGCTTGAGGGAGCGTATTTTGATGAGGCAACCAAGGCTGAACTTCAGGCAATCAAAGACAATGACAAGGAAATTGAGGATCGTTTCTATAAAGATCTTGAGTTTGGTACAGCAGGATTACGTGGGGTAATCGGTGCCGGTACCAACCGTATGAACATCTATACTGTCCGCAAAGCAACACAGGGTCTTGCAAATTATATTTTAAAAGTAAATGCACAGGATAAGGGTGTGGCAATTGCCTTCGATTCCAGACATATGTCACCGGAATTTGCAGATGAATCCGCACTTTGCCTTGCAGCAAACGGAATCAAAGCATATGTATTTGAGTCATTAAGACCAACACCGGAATTATCTTATGCAGTCCGTAAATTAGGATGCACTGCCGGAATTAATATTACAGCAAGCCACAACCCGCCAGAATACAATGGATACAAGGTATACTGGGAGGACGGTGCACAGATTACACCACCTCATGATACCGGAATTATGGATGAAGTAAAGAAAGTAACTGATTACAGCACCGTTAAGACCATGTCCTTAGAGGATGCCAGGGCAGCAGGTCTTTATGAGACTATCGGCGCGGCAATCGATGATGCTTATATTGCAGAACTTAAGAAGCTTGTGGTACATCAGGATGCCATTGATGCAGTAGGCAAAGACCTTAAGATTGTATACACACCATTACATGGAACAGGAAATATCCCGGTCCGCCGTGTGTTAAAAGAGCTTGGCTTTGAAAATGTATATGTTGTTCCGGAACAGGAACTTCCGGATGGAGATTTCCCAACCGTAAGTTATCCGAACCCGGAGGCAGAGGAAGCATTTGCATTGGGACTTGCACTGGGCAGGAAAGTAGATGCAGACTTAATCCTTGCAACTGACCCGGATGCAGACCGCCTCGGTGTATATGTAAAGGATTCTAAGACGGGAGAATATCATTCCTTAACCGGAAATATGTCCGGCTGCCTGATTGGTGATTATATCATCGGACAAAAGAAAGCAATCAACGGCTCCCTGCCGGCAGATGGTGCATTTATCAAATCCATCGTATCTACCAATATGGCAGATGCCATTGCAGAATACTATGGCATTCAGTTAATCGAAGTATTAACCGGATTCAAGTTTATCGGCGGCAAAATCTTAGAGTTCGAAAAGACCGGAAAAGGAACCTATCTCTTTGGTATGGAAGAAAGCTACGGCTGCCTGACCGGAACCTATGCAAGAGATAAGGATGCAGTGGTAGCATCTATGGCGTTGTGTGAGGCTGCTGCATATTACAAGACCAAGAATATGACTCTTTGGGATGCAATGCTTGCCATGTATGAAAAATATGGATACTATAAAGACCATGTTGAGTCTATTACATTAAAGGGAATCGAGGGTCTGGCTAAGATTCAGGAAATCATGGATACACTGCGCAGCGAAACTTTAACTGAAATCGGTGGCTATAAAGTTGAAAAAGTACGTGATTACAAGAAGGATACCATTACAGACCTTGCAACAGGGGCAGTAACAGCAACAGGACTTCCAAGCTCTAATGTACTTTACTATGAATTAAACGATGCTGCGTGGTTCTGTGTAAGACCATCCGGTACCGAGCCGAAAGTAAAATTCTACATTGGTGTGAAGGGTTCATCCATGGAAGAAGCAGAGCAGAAATATGAAGTCCTTGGAAAAGCAGTTTTGGACAAAATCAACAAAATGTTATAGACCAAATTGTATGCCTTAATTTACCGTATTTTCCTTGACAAATAAAGGAAAAACAAGTATAAATATATTCGTAGGTAATCTTGGAGAGTGTAGACCTCAAGAAGAATTATAAAATCCAGAGGAGGAATTTTAACATGAACAAAGCAGAATTAGTATCAGCTATGGCTGAAAAAACAGCTTTATCTAAAAAAGATGCAGAGGCAGCTTTAAAAGCTTTCACTGATATCGTAGCTGAAGAATTAAAAAAAGGTGAGAAAATCCAGTTAGTTGGATTCGGTACTTTCGAAGTATCTGAAAGAGCTGAAAGAACAGGAAGAAACCCACAGAGCGGTAAAGAGATGGTTATTCCAGCTTCTAAAGCACCTAAGTTCAAAGCAGGAAAAGCTTTAAAAGATTTAATCAATAAATAAGTTGATAAAATGATTCTGATTAGAGGTGTAACGAAAGTAGAAAACTGCTTTTGCTACACCTTTTTTTATTGAAATTCGAAGGAGAAAAGAATTTTCTATCATTCTATATGCATGAAGACACAGAAACGGAAACTGTTTTTGTGAAACCAGAATGCTGTAATTGCAGCCCTGATTTTTCCTTGATGTAAGGCTGTCTTTCCAATGTTTGACAAAATGCGGTGGGTGTTCGCCTGTATGCGGATACATGAACGAGACGGTTAGGGTGGCTTGCATTCTGCATAGCAACCGGCAACGCTGACACAGGGAGGTGTCAGCGAGGTGCAATTGGAGCATGGATGCGACTTTGCACCGATTGCCAGAATAACCATTTTCTTTAAGCAGAATGCTTAGCCACCCTTGCTGGCGAGTGGTCGTATCCGCAGCAGACGGACACCCGCCGCATTCCGTCAAAGCAAGCGGAAAGACAGCCTTACATCAAGGAAAAATCAGGACAGAAATTACAACGCATTCTGATTAGATACAAAAGCCAGTTTCCGTTTCTTTGCTTCATGGAACATAGAAGGATGGACAATGCTGCTTTGAATTTCAAAAAGAAAGAAGGTAAGCAAATGAGATTAGACAAATATTTAAAGGTAACCCGCCTGATTAAACGCAGAACCGTTGCCAACGAAGCCTGTGATGCCGGACGTGTCACCGTAAATGGCAAACCGGCGAAAGCATCCGTCAATGTAAAAGCAGGTGACATCATCGAAATCATGTTTGGCCAGAAGACGGTGAAAGTAGAAGTGGTTGCAATCGCAGATACCACCAAGAAAGAAGAGGCAGGAGAATTATTCCGCTATCTGTAAAAGAGTAAAAACGCATAAAAAGAGAAACAGTCTCATATATTTTGGAAAGGACTAACTTTCGGGTAAAGGAGTATGAGACTGAATGGAAGAATTGAAAACAGCAAAAGCACATAAAGTATTGCTGGCAAACCGGAAAAGTGCAAACTTCAGCGGAGTGCTGGATGTGCTTTCTTTTGATGTAAATGAAATTTTACTGGAAACAGAACAGGGAATGCTTCTGATAAAGGGAAATGACCTTCATGTAAACCGCCTGTCCTTAGAACAGGGGGAAGTGGATGTCACAGGGAAAATTGATGGCTTAACCTATTCGGATGTGGAAACCTATCACAAAGGTGGCGGAGAATCCTTCTTAGGCAGGTTGTTTAAATGATAGAAATCAGCCCGGAAATTTCCGGTGAAGCCTTAAGGTTCCTCCGGTTCATGCTGGTGGGATTTCTGTTAATCTTAGCCTTTGACCTGCTTCGGATTCTGCGCAGGCTGATACCCCATAGAACCGGGATGGTTGCAGTGGAGGATATGCTGTACTGCATCGGCAGTGCCATATTTATATTTATTATGCTCTGCCGGGAAAATGACGGAGCAATCCGGGGCTTTTGCATGCTGGGCATGAGCGTTGGGATGCTGTTATGCAATTATGCCATCAGTCCATGGCTGGTGAAGGGAATCGTAAAAGTATTTAAGAAACTGTTTCAAGTAGTGGGGAAACCATTGCGGGCAGTATTTCGCATGGTGGCAGTACCCTTACGTTTCCTGAAAGGGAAAATCAGAAGATTATTACGAAAATTACAAAAAACGTTGAAAAAAATCCGTAAAACTATTAGAATGGTGTTATGTAAACTATAGATGAGGAAATGAGTATGACAAATAGTCGAAGAAAAAGAAAACAGAAACGAAACGGAAGAATCTGTATCTCTTTGATTGCGATAATGTTCTTGGTGATTATGTCAGTTCAGATTGTTAAGCTCTACCAGAAGGAGCAGGAGTATACTGCCAGAGAGAAGGCACTGACGGAATCTTTAGAAGATGAAACAGAACGTCAGAATCAGCTGGATAATTACGAAGAATATACCAAGAGTCAGGAATATATTGAAGACCAGGCAAAGAGCAAGCTGGGACTGACCCATGAAAATGAGATTATCTTCAAGGAAGACAAGAAGTAGAACAGCTTCGAGAACATAAAGACCATAGAAAAACTTAAAATAGACAAACCATTCCGCTTTTTGCCGAAAACTTTTTTGAAATGAGACAACGGTTTGACAAAGATTTCGGACAAACATTTCTATAATAGCTTCTGCTGTCACAAATGACAGGAGAAGGAGGAACAATGGAAATGAAGAAATTGAGAACGAAACAGGCGGTAATATGCTTTATAGGGGTAGCAGTGTGTAAATTAGGATTTGCAGGCTGCTACCCTTTTATCCCGGCATATTTTGCGGCAGCTACCTGGAACGGGGTGGACGGCTGCTGCTGGGAATTGGAATGTTTCTTGGAATGGCATTTATGCTGCCGCTGACACTGATGACAAAATATGTAATGACACTGCTGGTAACCATAGTAATCATCAAGCTGGCAGAATGGGTAAATAAAGGCTGCTATACCTGGATAGCTGCCTTTGGCGCAGGTTGTTCGGCAACCTTATTATCCGTATTTGGAGAAATGTTAAACGTAAGAGACGGAATGCGGACGGAAATGGCGGTCTTAGAAGGAGTCTTTATATTTGCAGCCACCATGGTGTTAAGCCGTATCATACATAGTTTCTTGGAATTCACATTTGTGAATCAGCCAATACCGGAGATAAAGAGTAATGAAGAAGAAAAACTACTGACCTATGCAAAGTCCTTTCAAAGCCTTTCAGATATATTCGGGCGGATGAATGTGGAACATACCAGTTTCTCGGCAGAGGAAATGGGCAGGATGCAAAATGAGATAACCGGGAAAATGTGTGTTTCCTGCGACCAGTGCGCTCTTTGCTGGGAAAAGGATGACAGCCCCATGTACGGCTATTTGTCGTCACTGCTGCAATCTATCCGGGAGGCGGGAAAGACAAACCGCGATATTGAAAAGAAAATGGAAGAATATTGCCCCTATATGCAGGAAATGACGGCGGAGGCTCTTCGGATATTTGAAAAAGCTTCTTTAAATATGGCGTGGTACAACCGGCTGGTAGAAAACCGTGAGGTCATAGCCGAGCAGCTGGATGCCATGGCATATATCATGGAGGATTGTGCAAAGAAGCAGAAAAATATTACAGAAGAGTGCCGGTCAAATCTGCAGGACATAGCTTACCGGGCAAGAGAGCGGGGCATAAAAGTGATTGATGAACAGCTCTGGGAAAAGGAAAACGGCCGCTGGCAGCTTGTGATGAAAGTCATGGTAAAAGAAGGCTGTGTCACTACGAGAGAACTGACAAAGGCAGTAGCCGGAGCACTGAACCGGCGCATGATTCCGGAGAAGGATACCAAGACGCTGATTGGAAAAGGCGTCAACCTCTATACCTATGAAGAAGAGCCGCGGTTTCAGGCAATTTATGGCGTAGCCCGGATGGTAAAGGATGGAGCAGCAGTTTCCGGGGATAACTTTTCCTTTTTGGAGCCGGAAAGTGGAAAAATGGTCATGTGCTTATCGGATGGCATGGGTTCTGGAAGTCTTGCCTGCAAGGAAAGTGAAATGGTTATTGAACTGGTGGAAAAATTCCTGGAGGCGGGATTTGATGTGGAAACGGCAGTCCGCATGATGAATTCTGCCATGGTGATGAAAGGGCAGGAGGATTTATTTTCCACGGTGGATATCAGTGAACTGGATTTATATGACGGAACCTGCCACTTTTATAAAATCGGAGCGGCGGCAACCTTTATCCGGCGAAATGGCATAGTGGAATGTCTTATTTCCACCAGTCTTCCGGTGGGCGTATCTTATAAACTGGATATGGAAAAAAGCGAAAAGGACTTATATAACGGAGATTTCCTTGTCATGGTATCAGATGGTGTGCTAGAATATTTACATGTGCCGAATCCGGAAGAAACCATGCAGGAAATTATAGAAAGCATTGAGACCAATAATGCAACAATTCTTGCAAAACGCATTTTGGAGCGGGTGTTACTTTTTACCGGAGGAAAGGCAGCAGACGATATGACGGTGCTTGCTACCGCAATTTGGGAGAAATAATATGATTCCTGGTGTAGAATCTTTTCTGGAACAATATCATATGATTGAGCAGTCGGATGTAGTGGTTGCCGGAGTGTCCGGTGGCGCAGATTCCGTATGCCTGCTGCTGCATCTGCTGGAATTGAAAGAAAAACTTTCCTTTACGCTGGCAGCAGTCCATGTGCAGCATGGCATCCGGGGCGAAGAAAGCCTTCAGGATGCAGCGTTTGTAGAGGAACTTTGCAGGCGGTATCAGGTGCAGCTATTCCGCTATGATTATGATGTGCCGGAATATGCAAAGCAGCATGGATATTCGGAAGAAGAGGCGGGAAGAAATTTACGATACGAAAGTTTTCATAAAGCGTTAGAAGAACTGGGTGCGCCGGAAGGGAAAATTGCAGTTGCCCATAACCGTAATGATCTGGCAGAGACCATGCTCTGGAATATGATCCGGGGCAGCGGCATGCGTGGCATGGCTGGAATTCCGCCGGTGAGAGATGGCATCATCCGTCCGCTTCTTCATACGGCAAGGGTGGAAATCGAAAATTATTTAAAAGAAAAAGGTGAAAGCTACTGTACGGATGCTACCAATGCATCTTTGGATTATAGCAGAAACCGGATCCGTAATCAGGTGCTTCCAGTGTTGGAGGAACTGAATGCCGGAGTTTATGCCCATATGGAACAGCTTGGGGATGACATCCGGAAGACACAGGAATATCTGTCTGCTGTAATAGAAGAAAAAAAAGCACAATATGTAGAAAAAGATTTCCGGAAGACGCAGGCTTTCCTGATATCGGAGGAACTTTTAAAAGAACCGGAAATCCTGTATACAAGCATGATAAAGGAGTGTATCTGTGAGACGGCCGCAAGCAGTAAAGATATTACAAGAACCCATGTAGAACTGGTGCAGAAACTTTTTGCCATGCAGACGGGAAGAAGCGTGAACCTGCCTTACCAGGTGGTGGCAGAGCGGACTTACGGCGGGGTGCGTCTGCAAAAGTGCGAAAAACAACCGGAGCATAAAATTACAGAACCGGTAGGAATGCTATCCAGTCAGTCTTCCAGTCAGCCGGTCGGACGACAAAGCGGTCAACCAGCCGGTTGTTGTGGGATTTCAATAGAAGAACATCCGGATTTTACCTGCCGGATTTATAAACGGGAAGAGTTACCGGAAGGAATTTCTAAAAAAAAGTATACGAAATGGCTGGACTATGATAGAATAAAAAATAGTCTTTTGATTCGGAACAGACAGCCGGGCGATTATTTTGTGCTGGATGAGACGGGCAGAACACAGAAGCTGAAGCAGTATTTTGTAAATGAGAAAATTTTAAAAGAGCAGCGGGACACGATTCCGTTGGTGGCAGACGGTGCTCATATCCTGTGGATTGTGGGATACCGGATCAGTGCATATTACAAAGTAAGCAGTACAACGAAGACGATTTTGGAAATACAATATTATGGAGGAAGAGAAGACAATGAGTGAGCAGATTCGTGTATTACTCTCAGAGGAAGAACTTGATCGTAAAATTGCTGAATTAGGAGAAAGAATTAGCAAGGATTATGAAGGTGAAAGCGTTCATTTAATCTGCATACTGAAGGGAAGTATATTCTTTACCTGTGAACTGGCAAAGCGTATTACCGTGCCGGTAACAATTGATTTTATGTGCGTTTCCAGTTATGGCGCGTCAACCGTGTCCAGTGGAAAAATCACCATAAAGAAAGATTTGGAAGAATCTATTGAAGGTAGAAATGTAATTGTCATTGAAGACATTATTGATACAGGAAGAACACTGCGTTATCTGCTGGATGATTTATCCGCCAGAGGACCGAAGAGCTTAAAATTGTGTGCAATGTTAGATAAACCGGATCGCAGGATAACAGACGTTGCGGTAGATTATACCGGTTTTGAAATTCCGGATGAATTTGTAGTAGGATATGGTCTTGATTATGACCAGCGCTATCGCAATCTGCCATACATTGGCATTCTTGATTTGGGATAGGAAGGAGTTTGCGTGAAGAAATCATATAGAGGATGGGGCTTTTATATCAGTCTGATTGTAGTTGTGGTTTTGGTCTGGTTCTTACTGGACGGACAGCATCTGAATCAGGATGACTATAATTATGCCCAGTTTAAACAGGAACTGGCTGATGATGAGATTAAATCTGTAGAAGTGCAGCCAAACAGAGTTTATCCAACCGGAAGACTGGATATTGTCAAAACGGATAAGTCAGAAGAGACCTTATATGTGCTGGATGTCAGTGAGGCTCAATCGCTGATGGATAAGGAAAAATTTACTTCTTATGTGGTGAATGATATTCCGGCAGAAAACTGGCTGATGAATTTATTGCCGCTCTTACTTGTGTTTGGAGCAATGTTTATTCTGTTTATGATTGTTATGAACAATCAGGCAGCAGGCGGTGGTGGTGGCAGCAAGATGATGAATTTTGGAAAAAGCCGGGCAAAGATGACCACCGATGAGAACCGCAATGTAACCTTTGAAAATGTGGCAGGACTGCGGGAAGAAAAAGAAGAATTAGAAGAAATCGTAGATTTCTTAAAAGAGCCGAGAAAGTATACCAGACTGGGAGCGAGAATCCCGAAGGGAGTTCTTCTGGTGGGACCTCCCGGAACCGGTAAGACTCTGCTTGCCAAGGCAGTTGCCGGAGAAGCAGGCGTTCCGTTCTTTAGTATTTCCGGTTCTGATTTCGTAGAAATGTTTGTGGGTGTCGGCGCATCCCGTGTACGTGATCTTTTTGAAGATGCCAAGAAAAATGCACCATGTATCGTATTTATCGACGAGATTGATGCAGTGGCAAGAAGAAGAGGAACCGGTATGGGCGGCGGGCATGATGAACGGGAGCAGACGTTAAACCAGCTGCTGGTAGAGATGGACGGATTTGGTGTCAACGAGGGTATTATCGTGATGGCAGCCACCAACCGTGTGGATATCTTAGATCCTGCTATCATGCGTCCGGGCAGATTTGACCGTAAGGTACATGTGGGACGTCCGGATATTGGTGGAAGAGAAGAAATCTTAAAGGTACATGCAAAGAATAAACCCCTGGCAGAGGATGTGGATTTGAAACAGATTGCACAGACTACAGCAGGTTTTACCGGAGCAGACCTGGAGAATCTTTTAAATGAGGCGGCAATTGTTGCAGCCAAAGAAAACAGAAGTTATATTATCCAGAAAGATATTAAGGAATCCTTCTTGAAAGTAGGTGTCGGTCCGGAGAAGAAGAGCCGGATTATTACCGAGAAAGAAAAGAAGATTACCGCATATCACGAATCGGGTCATGCGATTTTATTCCATGTACTTCCAGATGTGGGACCGGTATATACCGTATCCATTATCCCAACCGGAGGTGGAGCAGCAGGCTATACGATGCCATTGCCGGAGCGTGATGAAATGTTTGATACCAAGGGAAGAATGCTGCAGCAGATAATTGTTTCCTTAGGTGGACGTGTGGCAGAAGAGTTGATTTTTGATGATATCACAACCGGAGCTTCCCAGGATATCAAGCAGGCAACCGAGCTTGCCAAAGCAATGGTAACGAAATATGGATTTTCTGAAAATGTCGGACTGATTAATTATAACAATGATGATGACGAAGTGTTTATCGGAAGAGACCTTGCACATACCAGAGGCTATGGCGAGGGTGTGGCATCCAAAATTGATGAAGAAGTAAAACGTATCATTGACGAATGCTATGCCAAAGCAAGGGCAATCATTCAGGAAAATAGTGATGTACTCCATAAATCAGCAGACCTTCTTTTGGAAAAAGAAAAGATTGGAAGAGATGAATTTGAAGCATTATTCCAGAGCGGAGCTGATGTTGTAACTGAGACAACGGAGGAATAGAACACAAATAGAAAGTTTTTTCGAAAATGGGAAAAAGGTACTATATAAAGTATACAAAAAGTAGGCACAACTTTTGTGAAGTTTGTGCACACTTTAAACGGGAGAGGTGATACTATAATTAATGTAAAAACCCCCCAATACATTATATATATAGTTTTTACTACACCCCATAGTAAAAATACCTTCTCCTTAAAAGGGCAGCCGATCGGTGGCTGTCTTTTTTTTACGCGAGTAATGAGGAAAAGAGCAGAAAAATGGTCAGACCAAAATAGAAGCCTTAAAAAGCCATTCTTTTGTGCAAAAAATAAGTGGTATTTTCGCCATGAAATTTATGAACTATACAGATTGAATAAAAGGAATGTGATTTTTTTTGGAAGTTTGTGCACACTTTTGAATGGGAAAATGGTACTATAATTAACGTAAAAACCCCCCAATACATTATATAATTTTTGCTACACCCCATAGTAAAAATACCTTCTCCTAAAAGGACGACCGTGCGAAAGGTCGTCTTTTTTTTACGCGAGTAATGAGAAAAAGTGACAGGCGAGGAAAAGAAACCAAGCTTGCTTGAGTTTCTTTTTTACAGCTTGGAACTTTGACGAATACCGCGATAGCGAGGGAACTTGTTCCCGAGCCTATCGCGGAAGTGAGGGAGCTTGTTCCCGAGCCTATCGCGGAAGTGAGGGAGTTTTTTCCTCACTTATCTCGCATAGAAAACTCCCATCCCTCAAACAGTGGACATCGGCTCCAAAACTGCCTATAATGAATCTTGAGAAAAGAATATTTCGATAAAGTTGCTACATAGATGGGAGATACAACATGATAAAGGCAGCATTTTGCGATGATGACGATACGGTTTTAAAAGAACTGCAGAGCTTACTGGAGGAGTATCGCAGGGAGCGTGATTACAGAATAGATGCAAAAGTCTATCACAGTCCGCTGGATTTGCTGAATGAAATGGAAAAAGGAACCCGCTTTGACATTTTGTTTTTGGATATTTTAATGCCGGGGGTAGATGGAATCCAAACGGCATCCGAGATTCGGAAGTTTGATAATAATATCAAAATTATTTTTCTTACTTCTTCGGTGGAGTTTGCGGTGCAGTCTTATGAGGTGAAAGCATATTATTACCAGTTGAAGCCGATTGAAAAGGGCAGCTTTTATCATCTGCTGGATTCTGTGCTAGAACAGATGGAAAAAGAGCATGGCAGCAGTATTGTACTGCGCTGCAAGACGGGAATTACCCGGATTGCGTTAAAACAGCTGGAATACTGTGAAGTAATCCACAGGACATTATTGATACATCTGACCGATGGAACCGTATATGAATGCAACGGCAGCATGGATGAACTGGGCCGGCAGCTTATGCCTTATGGAACTTTTATACGTCCACATCGTTCATATCTTGTGAATCTGGAATATATAAAGAATCTTTCTTATCGTACCATTACGATGTCAAGCCTTGTGGAAATTCCTGTTCCAAGAGGGAAATACAATGAAATAAAGAGTGCATTTCTGAAAAATGCATTTGAAGATGGGCAGGTGACGTTATGAGCCTTTGGATGTCCCTTTTTAACAATGTGGCAGTCAGTGTTTTTGGAAGTGTGCTGGCGGCATCCTTCTGTGATGCACTGGACCGGCGGAAAAACCGGATCATATTCTGGATATGCATCGCACTGATTCCGATTGCACAGGGGATTATTTACTATGTATGGGATGATGGCTTTTTGAGGCAGATTTATCCGCTGCTGGTACATGTTCCGTTGATTTTACTGTTATGTGGACTGACCGGTAAATTGCTATGGCCATTTTTCTCTGTGATGGCAGCCTACCTTTGCTGCCAGTTACGACGCTGGCTGGCACTTCTTGCAGTAGAAATTTTGGGTGGAGGAGTATTGATGCTGGATGTGGTGGAATTATTGATTACGCTGCCACTACTGTTTGGACTGATGCACTTTATGACGCCGGCAGTCCGCTATATTTCTGGTTATTCCAGAAAAATGCAGTGCCAGTTTGGTGTGATACCGGTGCTGTATTATGTATTTGATTATCTGACAAGGGTGTACACAGATCTTTTGTCCAGTGGGGCTCCGGTTGTTGTGGAATTTATGCCGTTTATCTGTTGCGGGGCATATCTTGTGTTCTTGTTGTATAACTTTACAAAAGGGCAGGAAGAAAACCGGATGAAGGAGATTCAGAAAAGCCTTGATATGCAGGTAGCACAGTCCATGCGTGAAATAACGGCGTTGCGGGAGTCGCAGAATCTGGCCAGCCGTTACCGCCATGACCTGCGTCATCATTTACAATATCTATATGCCTGTTTGGAGAACCATCAGATACAGAAGGCAGAGGATTATATATCTGATATCTGTAATGAGCTGGAACAGCAGAAGGTGATACAGTATTGTGAAAACGAAGCTGCGAATCTGATTTTGTCATCCTTTGCAGGAAGGGCAGAAGCGGAAGGAATTGTGATGAAAGTGGAAGGCGGCATGAAAGCGAAGACGGTGATAAGTGATACTGACTTGTGTGTGCTATTGTCTAATGCCCTGGAAAATGCCATCCATGCCTGCAGGGAAGTACAAAAAGAGGGAAAAGAAGCCAGAATAGAAGTACAGATTTATGAAAAACAGCAGCAGGTATTTTTACAGATAAAAAACTCCTGTGCCGGAGCACCAATCTTCGAAAACGGAGTCCCGGTTTCAAAGAAAAAAGGACATGGTATCGGAACCCGGAGTATCTGTGCCATTGTGGAACGCTATGGAGGTGTATATACATTTTCATTGGAAAAAGAGTATTTTGTACTCCGTCTGAATCTGTCGGAAAAGAATGTCGATTCAGTACATTTTACTGCCGTTTGAGACGTGAATCTCCTGCTGGATAAGAAAGAATGGTAAAATATATCTAAGTCAAGGATGACACACAAAAGACAGGAGGAAGATGAAAATGAAGAAAATAATTTCATGTTTAGTGGTATTGACTATGTGCATTTCACTGGCTGCCTGCGGGGGAACGGATAAACAGGCTGCAATTGATGCATTCAATAAAGCAAGCACATCATTCAATGAAGTAGCGAATGCCATCAATGCGGATCCGGATGCATACGACCAGGATGTGATTGATACCATGGTTGAAATGGCAGATGTCTTACAGCAGCACAAAGAGCTGTTAGAGGGAGACACTGAAATTGAAGAAGACAAATTAAATGAAATGATTGAATGGTATGGTACCGTAGAAGAATGGGTATCAGACGTAAAGGCGGAGTTAGGTATATAATAGATTTCATAGAGTTACTTCTTTAAAGAGGGGACGGATACGGAAAATGTATCCGTCCTTTTCTGGTTGTAATCTTTGGAACTTTCGTATATTATAGTAATAAAAATAATTATTTAGAAACGAGAGGCTTGTTGTAAGATGATGAAGAAACAGCAATCGATTTATGAATTGAACAGAATTCAGCAGTATATTATGCAGATGCGCCCGATTCTTAGAAAACGCGCACTCTTTTCTGATGGAACAGAAGATTATCGTAGTCCGGCAGAACCCAAAGTCGGAGAGCTGGTGACCATTCGTTTTCGTACAGCAAGAGATAATGTAGATGCAGTCTGGCTTTGTACAGAACAGAAAAAATATTTTATGGAAAAGACCGAGTCAGAGGGGCTCTTTGATTATTATTCCGTAGAAATCCGTATGACAGAGGAGCATTTCTACTATTACTTTGAAATTGAGACGGGAATGCTTCACTGTATCTTTGACCGCTATGGCGTGAATCAGACACCAAGACCGCAGTATAATTTTGAAATTGTACCGGGTTTTTCCACGCCGGACTGGGCAAAAGGGGCGGTTATGTATCAGATTTTAACAGACCGTTTTTACAATGGAGACACTTCCAACGACCCGTTGACGGATGAATATTTCTATATCCGTGCTACCAGTCAGAAGGTAGATAACTGGGAGAAATGCCCGGAGAATTTTTCGGTAGCAGAATTTTATGGCGGAGATTTAGAGGGCGTGAGAAAGAAAATGGATTATCTCACAGAACTTGGAATAGAGGTGATATACTTCAATCCACTGTTCGTTTCTCCGTCCAATCATAAGTATGATATTCAGGATTACGATTATATTGACCCGCATTACGGCAAAATAGTGGTGGATGAGGGAGAACTTTTACAACCGGGTGACCGCAATAACCAGCATGCCAGCCGCTATATCACCCGCGTGACGGATAAACGGAATTTGGAGGCAAGCAATGAACTTTTTGCAACGCTGGTAAAGGAAGCGCACCAGAGGGGCATCCGCGTCATCCTGGATGGAGTGTTTAATCATTGCGGTTCCTTTAATAAATGGCTGGATCGTGAAAAAATCTACCGTAGTGAAGCAGGCTATGAACCGGGAGCCTATATCAGCAAGGACAGTCCGTACAATGACTTTTTCCAGTTCCATGATCAAAATGCGTGGCCGGATAACGGAAGTTACGATGGCTGGTGGGGACATGATACATTGCCGAAGCTTAATTACGAAGATTCAGATACATTGCATGATTATATTCTGCATGTGGCTGCAAAATGGGTTTCTCCACCTTATAATGCCGATGGCTGGAGACTGGATGTTGCGGCAGATCTGGGACACAGTCCGGAATATAACCATCAGTTCTGGAGAGAATTCCGTGATGCCGTAAAGAAAGCCAACCCACAGGCAGTGATTTTGGCAGAACATTACGGCGACCCGAGAGACTGGCTGGGTGGAGACCAGTGGGATACAGTTATGAACTATGATGCTTTTATGGAGCCGGTGACATGGTTCCTTACCGGAATGGAGAAACACAGTGATGATTTTAAACCGGAAAATATAGGAAAGTTTGAGAACTTTAAAGGCGCTATGAAGCATTATATGGCAAGCTTTTTGACACCATCGCTGCAGTGCTCCATGAATGAACTTTCCAACCATGACCATTCCAGATTTTTAACCAGAACCAATCATAAAGTAGGTAGAGTGGAACACCTTGGAACAAAAGCGGCAGAAGAGGGCGTAAATACAGCGGTTCTACGGGAGGCGGTTGTTATTCAGATGACCTGGCCGGGAGCACCTACCGTTTATTACGGTGATGAAGCCGGACTATGTGGATTTACAGATCCGGATAACCGCAGAACTTATCCGTGGGGCCGGGAAGATAAAGAACTGATTCGTTTCCATCGTGATATCATCAGAATTCATAAAGAAAACCCGGCACTTCGTACCGGAAGTGTGAAATTTTTAAATGGTGAGGATAATCTTCTCTGCTATGGAAGATTTAACCGGGAACAGCAGTTTGTCATTATTGTAAATAATGATGAAAATATCCGGCACATTGATTTGTCTGTATGGGCAGTGGGGCTTCCGAAGTATGGAACTTTAGAACAGATACTTTTTACCAGTGAAAATGGATACTCCATTTCTTCTGTCAGCTATGACATCGTCAATGGAAGACTGGATATTACATTGCCAAAGCATGCAGCTGTCATTCTGAAAGGAAAGAATCCGGAAGAATAAAAAAATGGCAAAATAAAAAATGCAAAAAATGCATAAAAACGCCTTGCACACAGCAGGGCGTTATGCTATAATCTATATTCGTCAGGACAATTAAGGACTGATAAATGGGCAGATTCCCGAGTGGCCAAAGGGGACAGACTGTAAATCTGCTGCAAATTGCTTCGGTGGTTCGAATCCACCTCTGCCCATTCTCGTTGTGGTTATGCAATGAGAATTTTTTTATGTAACTATAAAAAGATACTTGCCCGCGTGGCGGAACTGGCAGACGCGCAGGACTTAAAATCCTGTTGTGGTGACACAGTACCGGTTCGATTCCGGTCGCGGGCATTAAAAAAGGAAACGGTCGTTTCCTTTTTTTTATGCCGGAAATCCGCAAAGCACATTTCCGTTGTTGTGATGTTCCCTTTGTGAATAGCCCTATTCTTCTTCTGCCTCTTCTTCTCTCTCTGCACATGGAGCAGTAGAAGCTCTTGTAATAAGCTGCGGACGCAGTAAATTCATGCTGACGGAGACATGATTAATAAGGTTACTCAGAGCAGCATATCCACATTTGCCGAGCTCGGTTCTTTCCTGACGGACTGTAGTCAGTGGCGGCTCTAAGAAAGAAGAAATCGGCAGGTCGTCAAAACCAACCACACTGATATCATCCGGAACAGAAAAACCTCGAAGCCGGCATTCTGTAATGACTCCGGAAGCAATCAGGTCATTACCACAGAGAATTGCTGTTGCTCCGGCAGCAAGAAAATTCGGTACATGATATTTTGCACTGTCTGCAACATAGTAGCCATGTGCAACCATATCTTCTTCTACTGGAAGATTGTGGGATTTCATGGCATCTAAATATGCCTGATAGCGTTTCTCACTGACCATGGAATAGAGAGAACCGTTGAGAAAAGCAATCTTTTTGTGACCAAGTTGATAGAGATGGTCGACTGCAGATTCAATTCCTTCAGAGTTATCTGTTCCCACATAGCACACATGTGGATTCTTCTTAATATAATTATCGAAAAGGACGGTCGGAATGGAAGTGAAGGCAAGCTGCCGCATCCAGTCATCATGGAGAGCAAAGCCGACCAGGAACCCGCCGGAATAACCGTTCTTTAACATATAGGTATCATATTTTTCAGTCATCTGGAAAGCTGGAGTAACCGGAATTACACTGACGGACCAGCCATCCCGGAAAGCAGCCTGACGGAAACCCAGGATGATTTCGTATCCGAACTGGTTGGCTGTTTCATAGTCCATATTTTCTATAAAAAGGCAAAGCTTCTTGTTTTCGTCCTTTTTCATCTTCTTGGACTGATATCCCATTTCTACAGCGGTATCAAGGACCATCTGCCGTAAATCTTCACTGATATCACTGGCACCGTTTAATCCTTTGGAAACAGTGCTGACGGAAATACCGAGCCGGTTGGCAATATCTTTAATTGTGACCATAACAAGCCTCCATAAATCTGGTATATTTTAAGTAAAATCATATCAAAAACCTCTTATATTCTGTATTATATAGAATTTGCATGACAGGTGCAAGTACTGCAAAATATTATTTTTCGAAAAAAACAGGGTTTTAAATAGCAATATAACCAAAAAAACAATGCGAATTCCGTTAAAAACGGCAAAAATGATGCTAAAAGGACTGTTTTGTTTGACAAAGTTGTTAAAAAGACGTAAAATAACCTCAGATACGAAAATTAACGAAAAGCAAAAAACAAAAACCGATGTGGGGGAAAAACATTGGAGGCAAAGAGACTAACCAGAGGAGCAGGAATCCTGATGGCAATAACAAGTCTTCCATCTGATTATGGAATCGGAACTCTGGGTGATGCAGCTTTCAATTTCGTAGACTTACTTGTAGACCTGAAACAAAGATACTGGCAGATACTTCCGATTGGACCAACCAGTTTTGGAGACAGCCCGTATCAGTCAATATCAGCATTTGCAGGAAATCCGTATTTGATAGATTTAGATGACCTGGTTCGCGACGGTCTGCTTATGGAAAGCGAGATTCGAAGCTATAACTGGGGCGCAGATGAGAAAGATGTTGATTATGCCAATCTTTTTGAAAACCGTTTTCAGATATTAAAGAAAGCATTTGAACGGTTTGATACTACAAAGCCTTCTTTCCGGAAGTTTGAAGAAGACAATGATTGCTGGCTGACTGATTATGCATTGTTCATGGCAGTCAAAGGAAAAGAAAATAACCGGGAATGGATGGCATGGGAACCGGGAATCAGAAATCGTACACCGGAGGCATTACAGGAATACACAGAATTATTAAAAGAAGAGATCCTGTTTTGGAAATTCTGCCAGTATAAATTTTATGAACAGTGGAAATTCTTAAAACAGTACGCAAATACAAGAGGAATACAGATTATTGGGGACATACCGCTGTATATGGCAATGGACAGTGCCGATGTGTGGGCAGACCGGAAACTCTTCTTATTAGAAGAAGACGGAAGCCAGCAGTATGTAGCAGGCAGCCCGCCGGATAATTTTTCAGAAGAAGGTCAGAAATGGGGCAATCCCGTATATGACTACTCTTATATGGAAGAGTACCGGTTTGACTGGTGGAGACACCGGATTGAGAAAAACGCAGCGTTATATGATGTAATCCGGATTGACCACTTCCTTGGAGTTGTAAGGTACTATACGATTCCGTTTCGGGAAAAGGATTGCTGCAATGGGAAATGGAACAAGGGTCCTGGAAAGAAATTGACAGATGTGATGGAAGAAAGTGCCGGTGACTGCAGAATCATAGCAGACAATGCCGGAAGTGCCATCGCCGGGAGCAGAAAGCTTCTTGCAAGAATTGGATGGCCTGGAAGTAAAATCCTGATGTTTGCATTTGATGGAAATACAGGAAATGAAAATCTTCCACATAACTTTGAAGAAAATAACATAGTGGTATATACCGGAACACATGATAATGATACTGTTGTTGGTTATTTCCGGGATAAGACAGAATATGAACTGGCTTACCTCTATGAATATTTGAATATCGGCTCGAAGGAAGAAATTCCGGACGCCTTAATCCGTCTAGCTTATTCAAGCATAGCGGATGTGGTAATTATTCCAATGCAGGATATTTTACAGCTTGGCAATGAGGCCAGAATGAATCAGCCATCCACAGTCGGACAGAACTGGAAATGGCGGGTGGGAAAAGATACTCTGAGTGAAGAACGAAGAGCGTGGATCCGCACCATTGCGGCAGTATACCGCAGATAATTTCTATATGATATAGAACGGATTACCGTTTTATATAAATGCTTAATCGAAATCACATTTTTAAGGAGGAAGAAAATGAAAAAGAAAGCATTATCATTATTTCTTGTAACAGCTATGGCAGTATCCATGGTAGGATGCGGTAGCAAAGACGCAGACAAGAACACAGAAAAGAAAAGTACTGAAGCAGCAGTAGAAACAGAAAAACCAGCTGCAGCAGAAGATGAAGCTTGGGAGGGTGACTTAACAGTATGGAGCCCACAGGAAGATCAGGATACAAACTGGCTTCAGGATCAGTGTGAAGCATTCGCAGCTGAGCATCCAAACTGGAAAATCAACTTCAATTATGGTGTATGTGCAGAGGGTGAAGCAAAAGACAACGTAACAAAAGACGTTGAAGCAGCAGCAGACGTTTACATGCTTGCTAACGATAACATCCCGGATCTGGTATCTGCAGGCGCATTATCAGAGCTTGGTGGAGATTATCTTGGATATGTAACATCTACAAACTCTGATTCTATTCTTGCATCTGTTACATACAACGATTCAGTAGTAGCATTCCCATTTACCTCTAATACATGGTTCATGTACTATGATAAGAGCGTATTCTCAGAGGATGACGTAAAGAACTTTGATACAATGTTAGAGAAAGCTGGAGAAGCTGGAAAGAAAGTTTCTTTCAAATTAACTGATTCCTGGTATATTCAGGCATTCTATGTAGCTAACGGATGTACATTATTCGGTGATGGAACTGATACAGATGCTGGTATCGACTTCGGTGGAGACAAAGCAGCAGCAGTTACAGAGTACTTAGTAGACTTAGCAGCTAACCCTAACTTCTTAGTAGATGCTGACGGATCTGGTCTTGCTGGATTAGGCGACAGTGTAGCAGCAGTATTCTCCGGAACATGGGATGCTGATGCAGTTAAAGAAAAACTTGGTGACAACATGGGTGTTGCAGCTCTTCCTACCGTTACAATCGACGGAAAAGAAGGCCAGATGAAATCCTTCATCGGATCTAAAGCAATCGGTGTTAACCCTAATGCTGAGAACCAGCAGGTAGCTATGTCTCTTGCAGCTTACTTAGCAGGTGAGAAGGCTCAGACAGCTCATTATGAAATGAGAAACATCCTTCCTTCAAACATCAACATCTCTTTAGCTGACGATCCAATCGCAACAGCAGTTACAAATGTTATGACAGATACATCTATCATGCAGCCATTATGTAAAGAAATGGGTAACTACTGGTCACCAGCAGAGAATATGGGTAAAAATATCCAGTCTGGCGAAGTAACAAAAGACAACGCTGCTGAGAAGACAGAAGAAATGAACACAACTATGAATACAGACGTTGCTGAATAAGCAGAAGATGTAATTGGAAGTTCATTATAAGAATTCCTAAAAAAGCGGTTTGGAAAAGAACCGGGGACTCCAGGATACCGGAAACGGTACCCTGGATGTCTTACTATAGAGAGTATAGGAGGCCCATAGCGTGAAGAAGGCTGCTACAAAAAAGAAAAAAGCAAAAGAGTTCCAGACACCATATACTGTTACTGGTGCGTTAGTTAAGGGAAATGCAATTACTAAGCTCTCCATGTTGATCATGGGCTTGGGCAATATTGCACATAAACAGATTGCAAAAGGTCTTATGTTTTTGGCAATCGAGGTTGCGTATCTTTATTACATGATTTCTTATGGATTCTATGCAGTTTCCATGTTGCCATCACTTGGATGGAGAGAGCGGGAAAAGGTATGGAATGATGCAAAGAGTATTTATGAATATCAGGCTGGTGATAATTCACAGCTTATCTTACTTTATGGAGTTGCAACATTATATATTACCTTCATGTTTATCATTGTATGGAGGGAAGCAGTAAAAAGTTCATATAAATCAGAACTGCTGGCAAAAGCAGGTAAGCATTTAAACACATTTAAAGAAGACTTCAAGAGTTTGTTTGATCAAAATTTACATAAATTGCTGTTAGCACTCCACTGACGGGAATTTTGCTCTTTACTGTTCTTCCATTGATTTACAATATTACAATGGCATTTACCAACTACAGTACGTCTGGAGAACACTTAGTGTTATTCGACTGGGTTGGATTTGCTACCTTTAAGAAAATATTGAATGTTGGAGACAGTATTGGAAAACAGTTCTATTCCGTATTAGGATGGACCCTGATCTGGGCTGTGTTTGCAACAGCATTAAACTATATTTTTGGTATGATTCTTGCAATCATTATCAACCGGAAAGAAACAAGGGCAAAGGGATTCTGGAGATTTTGCTTTGTATTATCTATCGCAGTACCACAGTTCGTTTCCCTTCTGATTATGAGAAGTATGTTACAGCCAACCGGTATTGTTAACACGCTGCTTATGAAATATGGTATTATCGACACTGCATTGCCATTCTTTACCAAGGCAATTTGGGCGAGAGTTACCGTTATTGTAATCAACCTGTGGGTAGGTATTCCATATACGATTCTTCAGGTAACCGGTATTTTACAGAACATTCCGGCTGAGTTATACGAAGCAGCAAAGATTGACGGTGCTAACGCTGTCCAGACTTTCTTCAAAATTACTCTGCCATATATGTTATTCGTAATGACACCGTACTTAATTACGCAGTTTACAGGAAACATCAACAACTTCAATGTTATTTACCTTCTGTCCGGAGGAAATCCTACGCCGGTGGATGCAACCGCAGGAAAGACAGACCTTCTGGTTACCTGGTTGTATAAGTTGACTGTTGATAAGAAATATTATAACCTGGGTGCCGTTATTGGTATTATGACATTCGTGGTATTGGCTATTGTTGCCCTGGTTACTTATCGAAATACCACATCCTACAAAGATGAGGAGGGATTCATGTAATGAGTAAGCAGAAAACAGCCACATCTGGCGCAAAAGTACGTAAAACATTTGTAAATGTTTTGATTCATATATTTCTTGCAGTATTAGCATTTATCTGGGTACTTCCGGTATTCTGGGTAGTACTTACAAGCTTTCGTGCGGAGAAAGGTTCTTATGTTGAGACCTTCTTCCCGAAGAGTTATACTTTTGACAATTATATTAAAATATTTACAGATACAAGTATCCTGAACTTCCCTAAGATGTTCATGAATACATTGATTATTGCAATCTTCACCTGTATCATTTCAACCATCTTTGTACTTTCAGTTTCATACTGTATGTCAAGAATGCGTTTTAAAATGAGAAAACCGTTTATGAATATTGCAATGATTTTAGGTCTGTTCCCATCTTTCATGTCCATGATTGCGGTATACTTTATCTTAAAGGCACTGGGATTATCTGAAGGATCCATGATCCGTATTGCGTTGATTATTGTATTCTCCGCAGGTAGTGGTGTTGGATTCTATGTGGCGAAGGGATTCTTTGATACCATTCCAAAGTCCTTGGACGAGGCAGCAATCATTGATGGAGCGAGCAGATGGCAGGTATTCACTAAGATTACCATTCCACTTAGTAAACCAATTATTGTATACACCATCCTGACTTCCTTCATGGGACCATGGATTGACTTCGTATTTGCAAAGGTTATCTGTGGTGCAAATGCAGACCAGTTTACCGTATCTATCGGTTTATGGAAGATGTTAGAGAAAGAGTATATCAACAGCTGGTATACATGTTTTGCAGCAGGTGCTGTAGTAGTATCAATTCCGATTGCTATCCTCTTTATGTTTACACAGAAATTCTATGTAGAAGGAATGAGTGGAGCAGTAAAAGGCTAAATTTCACAGCCGTTTAAAATGTTTAAAAGAGAGGCAGTTTTTGCCTCTCTTTGTTATATCAGTTGATAATGAAGGGTGTGGAAGATTGCGAAGGATATTTGTTCTGTGTTTGAAATAACAGGTGTTTTCATTCAGACAGAATGCGTCTCAATTCTTGGCAGTACATTTTTCTGATTTTCAGATGTCTTGCCACTGCTTTGACTGGATGCAGTGGGTGTCCGGCTGATACGGATACCTCATGCAACCGGTAAGGGGCGCTAAGAATTTCAATCTACATTACATCTATTCCGGCAACCGGCGCAAAGTCACATCCGTGTTCCAGTTGCGCCTCGTTGGCACGTCCTGTGCCAACGTTGCCGGTTGCCAGATGAAATTCCAAGCGCCCCTAACCAGTCACAAAATGGTATCCGCATTCAGCCGGACACCCACTTGCATTCTGTCAAACATTGGAAAGACAGATGATAATAAGAAAAGAAAAATGTGCTGGTTAGAATTGGAGCATTCTGTCTGGAAAATAACGTTATTTCAAATGCAGAACAAAAGCATCGCATTTATTACATCCCCCCTTCATTTCAACGAAATAAGAAAGAGAAGAAAAGGAGAATCATATGAAAAAAAGACTACAGGCGTTACTTCTTGCACTGTGCCTTACCCTTGGAACTATAGGTGCCGGCTGTGGCGGCAGACAGGATAACAATGCTGCGGGAACAGAGACTGCTGCGGCGACAGAAACTGAAAAGACCGCAAGTGTGGAAGACTCTGCTATGGCAAAGGCAAATGCAGGAGAACTGAATATCATTGATGATAAATACCGCACCTATTATGAAGTGTTTTTATATAGCTTTTATGACAGTGATGGAGATGGAATCGGAGATATCCAGGGATTAATTGATAAACTGGATTATATCAATGATGGAGATGACAGTACAGATACAGACCTTGGTTGTAATGGAATCTGGCTGATGCCGATCATGCCATCACCGACCTACCATAAATATGACATTTCTGATTATGAAAATATTGATGAGCAGTATGGAACTATAGATGATTTCAAACAGTTAATCGAAGCATGCCACAAGCGCGGAATCCGTGTGATTATTGATTTCCCGATTAACCATACATCGTCCAAGCACCCATGGTTTACACAGGCGGTGGAATATCTGGAGGGATTAAGTGACGGACAGCAGCCGGATAGCAGCGTTTGTCCGTATGTAGATTATTATAACTTTACAACAGATCAGTTAAGCAGTGTGTATTATAAAGCTGGCAGCAGCAATTGGTATTATGAAGGAAAATTCTGGAGTGAAATGCCGGATTTGAACCTTGACTGTGAAGCGGTGAGAGCTGAATTTGATGAGATTACATCCTTCTGGATGGATCTTGGGGTAGATGGTTTCCGTATGGATGGTGCCAAAGAATATTTTTCAGATAATACCACAGAAAATGTGGAAGTCTTAAAATGGTTTAATGATATGGTAAAGGCAAAAGATGAGAATTCCTATATCGTGGCAGAGGTCTGGACGGATCGTGAGACATATGCAAAATATCTGGAAAGTGGAATTGATAGTGTATTCAATTTTGATTTTGGAGATGGCGATGGGATTATTGCCAATGCAGTAAAAGGAAGCTCAGAGTCCGGAGCAAAAGGATATGCCAATGTCTGTGGCAAAATGGATGAGCTTTTAAGCCAGTATAATGAAAATTATATTGATGCACCGTTTTATACAAATCATGATATGGCAAGAGGTGCCGGATACTATAGCGGCGAGTATAAGGCTGCACAGATTAAGACTGCCGGAGCCATGAATCTTATGATGAGCGGCAATGTATTTCTTTATTATGGGGAAGAAATTGGTATGAAAGGCTCTGGAAAAGATGAAAATAAGCGTGCACCAATGCAGTGGTCCTCAGATGCATCTGCAGAGGGTATGTGTAAAGGGCCGGACGGAATGGAAAGCATTAAGATGACAAATGGAAGCTTGGAAGACCAGCAGGATGACCCATATTCCATTTATAATTATTTCAAGCAGGCAATCCGCCTGAGAAACCGTTATCCGGAAATCGCCCGTGGTATCGCTGCAAATGTAGAGAATCTTTCTGATAAGAATATAGCCGCAATTACCAAGACATATGATGGTAAAACCACATTACTGGTATTTAACCTTTCCCAGGAAACTCAGAAGGTTGACATTTCAGGTGTAGATTTAGGCGGAGAAGGTACTATCGGTGGAATGCTTCTGACCGGAGAAGATACAATTACGCTGGATAATAATGAACTGACACTGCCATCTTATTCCATGGCACTTATTACAGTAGAATAAAGCCGAAATGCATAAAACCGGAACAGAGTTATCGTGCCACCGGAATAAAAATGAAAAAAGCAGGAAAATTGTCTTGACAACCCCTGCTTTTTCCGATAAAATAATCAGTGCTGTGAGTGCTTTACAGCACAAGCCCAGTTAGCTCAGTTGGTAGAGCAGAGGACTGAAAATCCTCGTGTCTCTGGTTCGATTCCGGAACTGGGCATTGCCGAAGGGCAATGAACTGCGGGTGTAGTTCAATGGTAGAACACCAGCCTTCCAAGCTGGATACGTGGGTTCGATTCCCATCACCCGCTTTGCAGACTATAATTGCATATGCGATAGTGGCGTAGTTGGTAACGCGCGACCTTGCCAAGGTCGAGACCGCGGGTTCGAGCCCCGTCTATCGCTCTTTCAAAAAGCAAGAAATTTATCTTGCTTTTTTTGACTTTACAGGAAATTGCTTTCCTGTAAAGTCAAAAACGCTCCGCGAGGATGTGCGCTGCGGCGTATAAGGTAGATGTCGCAAGCGACCGCCGCAGGCGCGGGAAGGTGCCAAGGCACATTCGTTGTTCTATAAAAGTCTGATTTGGGAACATAAGAAATAAAAGAAAGGTAGTAAAGGAGTAGATTCATAGTATGGATAAAAAAGGTGTGGCAGAGTTAAAGAGACGTTTTACAAAAGAAAATTGTACCTTTACAAGATTGTGTGGCTGTTATGTAGATGCCGGTAAGAATAAGGTCGTTGATTTAAGTGAGACATTTTTAAATCTGGAAGATGAAGAATTTTATAAATATTTAGAGATTGCCAAGAAAACCTTATCAGGAACCATTGGAAATAATCTTTTGGAGCTGAATTTCCCGCTGGATGAAGAAGCAGCAGGAGGAAGACAACAGTTTCTTTTAGGTTTAAGGGAAAGTAAATTAAAAAATCCTGAGTTACTGGAACGTTTTTATGATATGGTCATTGAAAGCTATGACTATGCAGGCAACTATCTGATTTTGCTGTTCCATGATGCTTATGATGTCATGACCAAGACCACGGATAATAATGCACTGGATGAATCAGAAGAAGTGTTTGAATACCTTCTGTGTGCAATCTGTCCGGTACAGTTATCTAAACCGGGACTGGGTTACAGAGAAGATGAAAACCGTATCGGACCAAGAATCCGTGACTGGGTGGTAAGCGTACCGGACAGCGGTTTCTTATTCCCGGCATTTACCGACCGCAGTACAGATATTCATTCCCTGATGTTCTATACTAAGGATACCAAGGCACCGCATGCGGAATTTATGGAGTTGGGATTAGGTTGTGGCGCAAGACGTACCGCAACGGAGCAGAAGATGACCTTCCATTCTATCGTCAAACAGGCATATGGCGATGATGTGGAAAAGAGCGGTGAAGTGCTGATGGAGATTCAGCAGAACTTAAATGATCTGGTAGAAGAGAAAGCAGAACTGGAAGAAGACCCGGTAATTCTGACACCGGAGCTTTTGACCAATGTTATGGAAGAAAGCGGCGTTGCACCGGAAAAGGCAGAAAAGATTGGAAAGACCTGCGCAGAGGAATTTTCAGAAGAAGCACCGCTGGCAGAAAATGTAGTAGACAGCAAAGCACTGGCTGCCAATGAGCAGATTCAGAAGGAAAAGGAGCTGGTAGCCCAGGTTGAAGTGCTGCAGCAGCAGTTAAAAGAGAAACAGATAGAGGAAGAAGCTGACGAAGTAGTTAAGACCTATGATGTTGTGCTTCGTGTAAAACCGGAAAAAGTTTCCCAGATTAAGTCCGAGGTTATCAACGGACAGAAATGTCTGGTAATTCCAATGGCAGAAGACGAACATGCCAATGTAAACGGAGTAAATACAACTGTATAATAAATAAGAATACCATCTTTACCGGCTGGTAGATTGAGCCAGTAAGGATGGTATTTGTATATAAAATCATTATGATGAAATACTTCTTTTGAATGTCAGATTAGTGCAGATTCCGGAGATAGGATGCAAAAAATCAGCAATCCACACAGCAGAAGAAATAGGAGAAGCTGGAAGAATCTGCCCCAGCGGAAGCTGCGATGGTTTAACTGGGTGCCGTCAATGAGAATGACATCATTGGCTTCGGCGAGGGCAATGGCACCGGGATAGAAAACGCTGTTGGTAATGACAATCGCTTCATCACAATCATAATAAGATTTGCCGGCAACGGCTTCCTGTACGGCACTGTTTCCTACTTTGCCCTGATATAATTTACACTGGACTGCATAGGTGGTCCGGTGTTTTTTTGCAATTAAATCCACACCAAAATCTCTGGAAGCCTTGGTGACAGTAACCTTTGAATATCCGTTGCGTTTTAAATATCCGGCAGCATATTCTTCAAATTCGTAGCCATTCATTTTGTCAAAATTGACACCAAAAAAGAACCGCTGCAGTCCATGGAATACGGCGAACGGAAGATGTATAATAAATCTTATGAAAAAGAAAAGTATTTTTCCAATCAGGCGAAACATAAAAGAATTCCTTTCCGTTCATAATAACGGATGCTATACTGTAATTGACCCGCTTGCATTCATTATAGCATAACATAGAGGTGATAGATTTGAAAGAAGAATTGATGGAATTAAGACAGAAGATGAAAGAATACGGCATGGCGGCATATCTCATTGTTTCCGATGATTTCCATGCATCAGAATATGTAGGAGAATATTTTAAATGTCGTGAATATATTTCCGGATTTAACGGTTCGGCAGGAACGCTGGTAATTACTGAAGATATGGCAGGACTCTGGACAGACGGAAGATATTTTATCCAGGCAGAAGAACAGCTTGCCGGCACCGGCATTACATTATTCCGGAGTGGACAGCCGGGGGTAGTGGATATTGGTACTTTTCTGGCAGAAAAAATGGAAGATGGCACCGTATTGGGGTTTGATGGAAGAACTGTAAGTACCGGCATGGCAAAGAGTTTAAAAGAAAAATTGCGGGAGAAAAAGATTACATTTGCTCCAGACCGGGATGTCGTAGGCGAAATCTGGGTGAATCGTCCTGCATTATCCTGTGATCCAATCTGGGAGCTTGGCGTGGAATATGCAGGTGAGAGCCGGAAGGATAAGGTGGCAGGGGTACGAAAAGCAATGGTGGATTGCAAGGCGGATTATTTTCTGATTCCGTCTCTGGATGAAATCGCATGGCTTTTTAATATCCGGGGAAATGATATTGCATATAATCCGGTGGCATTATCTTATGTACTGATTGCACCGGATGAAATCCGCTGGTATGTAAATGAAAAGAGTGTGCCGGCTGACTTAAAGGAAAGACTTTCCACTGAAAAAATCGTTATTTACAGATATGAACAGATTTATGCGGATATAAAGGAAATTCCGGCAGACAAAAGCATTCTTATAGACGAGAGTATGACAAATTATGCACTGTATGATGCCATTCCAAAAGAGGCACATAAGGTAAAGAAGAACAGCCCGATTGAGCTTATGAAGGCAGTGAAAAATGCCACCGAAATGGAGCATGAGCGGCTGGCACATAAGAAGGATGGCATTGCTTTAACAAAACTTATCTACTGGTTAAAGCATGTGGAAGATAAGCGGCAGATAACGGAGCTTGCGGTATGTGATAAATTAGAAGAATTCCGGAGGCAGGGAGAAGGTTATCTGGGACAGAGCTTTGCACCGATTGCTGCATACGGTGCTCATGGAGCCATTGTGCATTATGAGCCGGATGGGAAGAGCAATATTCCACTGGATAACAAAAGCTTTCTGCTGCTGGATACCGGCGGACAGTATCTGGATGGCACAACGGATGTGACAAGAACCATTGCCCTTGGAGCATTAAGCTCAGAGGAGAAGAAGCATTATACTGCCGTATTACGAGGAAATCTGAATCTTTCGGATGCAAAATTTAAATATGGCTGTACGGGAGTCAATCTTGACTATCTGGCAAGGGAACCGTTGTGGCACATGGGGCTTGATTATAACCACGGAACCGGCCATGGCGTTGGCTATTTGTTAAATGTACATGAAGGACCGAATGCATTTCGTTACCGGGAACGGTGCGGTACCGGAACCGTCATGGAAGAAGGTATGATTACTTCAGATGAACCGGGACTGTATCTGGAAGGAAAATACGGAATCCGCCTTGAGAACCTGTTACTTTGTAAAAAAGCGGAGAAAACGGAATATGGACAGTTCATGGAATTTGAAACACTGACCGCTGCACCATTTGATCTGGAGGCTATTGACTGGGAAGAATTAGACAGCCGGGAAAAGGCACTGCTTCGGAAGTATCAGCAGTATGTCTATGATACCATTGCAGACTTCCTTTCCGAAGAAGAAAAAACATGGCTGAAGGAGCAGATTCCGGCGTAGAGATATGGGTATTGCACGGGGAGAACAAAGAATGTGCTTTGATACATTCTCGCGCCTGCGGCGGTCGCTTGCGACATCTACCTTATACGCCGCAGTGCGCATCCTCGTGGAACGTTTTTTCCTTTACAGGAAAGCAATTTCCTGTAAAGTGAAAAAAGAGGCTTGATAAATCAAGCCCCTCTGTGTTTCCCGTAGTTTATTTCACATAGTTTATTTATGTGGCAGAATATCCTCAGTATATGCCCGGAGAATTTCTCCGACACTCCATGCCTGGGCATAGCAGCCGCGGGAGGTGTGCGGTTCATCTCCGTCAAAGATTTCTGCAATAGAACCAATACAGCCGTGATAGAACTGCTCTCTGGTGGCATCTAACATGGCATCGGCCTGTTTGATGACTTCTTTGGAAGTTCCATAGACATGCACATAAGCAGTCAGAAAACCGCCTAAGAGGAAACCCCAGGAAGTACCCTGATGGTAAGCGTGGTCACGTTTGTCAAGACAGCCTTCATAGGTCGGATGGTATTCCTTATCATCCGGGCTTAAGGAACGAAGACCGGTTTTGGCATATAGTTTCTCGTAAACCTTATCTACAATCTTCTTTTCCTTGTCAGCATCTAACATCCGGTGCGGCAGGGAAACAGCATAAATCTGATTTGGACGAAGGGTTGCATCACCTTCCAGCCCGTCTACCACATCATAGAGACATCCATCTTTTTCGTTCCAGAATTCTTTTGCGAAAGATTCCTTTGCATGAGCTGCAAGAGCAGCATAGTGGGAACCGTCTTCCCCAAAGCGCGTTGCCCATTCTTCCATCAGGCAGAGTGCGTGATACCAGAGCGCATTGATTTCTACCGGCTTGCCGTGCCGTGGTGTAGCAACCCAGTCGCCCACACGGACATCCATCCAGGTTACCTGGTCGAGACCGCTTCCGGCATGGATAAGTCCATCTTCTTCCATATAGATGGAGAAATCTGTTCCGTGCTCATAAGCTGCAATAATTTCTTTTAATTTCGGATAAATGGTTTCCTGCACAAAAGCATAATCTTCCGGAGTGCCGGTATAATCGAGATATTTTCCAACTGCATAGAAATACCACATGGAAGCATCCGCAGTGTTATACAATGGGGCGGTTCCTTCATCCGGGAACATATTTGGTACCATGCCATGGTGGACATAGCGGGCAAATGTGGTCAGGATGTCTCTGGCATCCTGATAGCGCCCGGTAGACAGAGTTAAGCCGGTGAGGGCAATCATGGTATCCCGGCCCCAGTCAGTAAACCAAGGAAGTCCGGCAAGAACAGTCATCAGTCCGGTAGACTGCCGGTATGCAAGAAAATGGTCGGCGGCAATGGTCAGAGTCTCTGCCAGTTCATCATGGTAGCCAGCTTTTTTCTCTAACGCATCAAAACGTGCCATTTCTGCGGCAGCAGTGGCAAAAGCATCCTTTTCATAAACATCTTCAATGGTGCAGACGATAGATATTTTCTTGCGGCATCCGGCGTCCAGCGGAAATTCAATCTGGTATGGCGTGTAGTTATCATCTAAAGCATCGGATTCTACATCCAGTTCTTTTTGTAACTGCATTCCGGTGGTATATTTTTCTTCACATGGAACAACGGTTCCGTCATCGGTAAAAAGACGGATGGTGACATCTTTATTCTGCTGCGGAACCAGTCTGATTTCCGGCTGCTCATAAGTAGTATCGAATTTTAAAGTGTCTACGGTAGAAGCATCATGGTGTACCCGGTAATTAAAGAGCGGAGTCAGCACCAGTGTAGCAGCCTCTCCATCATTCTGGATATCATAGGAAACTGCAATAGTATTCTTGCCGTGTTCAAAGGCGAGAGTCTTTGTCATGGTAAATTCCGGAGCTTTGGTGGTAAAATGTACCAGCCCGTCATAAGTAAAGGAATTAAGGTATTCAATACCTTCACGGTAAGCAGTGCTGCCATCACCGGCAAGATATTGTTCTACGGTAAAATCTATTTTCTCGGAAGAACGAATCAGACACTCGTTGATTTTGGAGAGAATGACGAAACGTTCTACTGGTGGGTGCAGGCTGGCAATCAGATAGCCATGGTGCTTTCTTGCATGGGCACCGGTTACAGAACTGCCGGCATAGCCGCCGATTCCGTTGGTCAGAACCCATTCTTTCTGTACGCCCGCTGACATTGGGGTGAGGGCATCTTTATTTAAATGATATGCTTTCATAGAAATCTCCTTTGTCGTGTAATCTGTCCGGGTGGCGGGGGAGAAAAACGAATCGTCTAACATATTGTAAGCGTATTCCGGATTTCTATTATTTTTTGTTGATGCAGAATGCGTTGCAGTTCTTAGCTGTTTTGTTTTCTGATTGTAGGCTGTCTTTCCGCTGCTTTCACTGCATAGCGTCACTGTCCGTTGTATGCGGATGCGGCAGAAAACCTGCAAGGGGCACTATGAATTTCAAAAAAGGTAATCGTTCATCTGGCAACCGGTGCAAATTCACATCCATGTTCAGATTGCACCTTGCTGGCACATCCTGTGCCAGCATTGCCGGTTGCTAGATGAAATTCCAAGTGCCCCTAACAGCCTTTCTCATGCATCCGCATATCAGCGAACCGTGTCGCTATGCTGTGAAACATTGGAAAGACAGGCTCAATAGCAAAAGAAAACAAAGCAGCTTAGTTCTGCAGCATTCTGTATTAAAAAATAATAGAAAGCCGGGATATACTATACAATAGTTTGATTTCGTATGCTTCCCCCACCCCCGGACTGTTTGCCTCTATTGTAACGAAATAATTCGAAAAAATCTACTGAAAAACACGGAAAAAACATAATTATTAAATAAATATAATCTACTGGATTAATCGTGGAAAAAGAGCTATAATGAAAAAGAATCTGCATAAGAAGCAGTTGCAAAAAGAAAAAGTTGAGAGGTTTAAAGTATGAGTATTTTTGAAAACACAGTTTTAGTAGATAAGAAGGTATCGGTGGTAAATGTAATATTAAGATATCTTTGTATCGCATTGACGATTTTCTGTGTACTGGTTTCCATTATTGTATATCCGGGAATTTTACTGGTTCCTGCAATTATCTTTGCAGTTTTCTGGTATCTTCTTAAAATTGCATCACAGATTGAATGGGAATATACCTATATTGAAGGAAGACTTAGCTTTGCACGCATCAAGGCAAAGAGAAAGAGAAAAAATGTTGCAAAGATTGAGATGGAAGAGGTTGTGCTGATTGCACCGTCAACTGCACATGAATTGTATAATTATCATAATAACAATCAGGTGAGCGTAAAGGATTGTTCTTCCAAGCAGTCGGGAGCGAAGACCTATGAAGTGATTTATAAGAACGGTAGCGGACTTGGAGATATTATCTTTGAGCCGGATGAAAATATGCTGGATATGATCTGCAACCGGAATGCAAAGAAAGTCATCAGATAGGAGAGGTGATTTTATGGCAGAGCAGGGAAATTGTGATACCTGTGTAAATTTTGTTTATGATGAAGATTACGAATATTATGTCTGTGATATGGATCTGGATGAAGATGATATGGTAAGATTTCTTACCGGCAACACCAATTCCTGCCCGTATTATCAGTTATATGATGAGTACAAGATTGTGCGTCATCAGATGTAAATTTTAAATAGGAACGGTTTTAAAGAGGTCTGCATTTTCTGTATAGACCTGATTGAGCCAGTCGCAAGCCTGACCAATGCCTTCGTCGGAATATTCGAAGGTGTTGGTCTTTTTTTGCTCATCCGGCGTGGCGGTAAAGCAATAAGGACCCGGCCACCAGGTGGCAAGCAGAGTGGTGGAGTCATCTTCTACATGCTTCTCTATGCGGTAGCGCATGCCAAGATTGCTGCCGGTATACTGTGTTTTGTTATAAAAAGGGATGGAAAATAAATCTTTACGTTGTATCATAATTGCACCTGCTTTCGATTCTTTATTAAAAATAGCATGAAAAAGGTTGTCTGGCAAGGAAAAGGGATTAGATGATAATCCCTTTTTTTCTATATTCGGTTGGTGTGATTTTCAGATTTTTCTTAAATAATCTTATAAAATGTTCCGTTGTATCATAGCCCACCTGGGAAGCAATATCTGCAACCGTAAGATTAGTATCAGAAAGAAGTACCTGGGCTTTTTCAATCCGGACCTGCTGTAACAGCTGGGTAAAGGTTTTCCCGGTAGTGCTTTTAAAAAGTCTTGAAACATGTTCAGGTGTATAGTGAAATTTTTCGGCAACCTGCTCTAATGTAACCGTTGCATAATTTTCCTGGATGAATTGAAGCAGGGCAAAACGCTGCACATCAGATTTACGGTTGAAAGTAGGAAGCTCGGAACTTTTTTCATAATTCCGGATTAAAAGACCAAAAGTTATCATCAGTGTGTAGGAAATCATCTGATCCCAGTAAAGGGAGCGGTTCAGAGATTCCCAGTACATCCAGAGAAAGCCAGAACGTATTTCATTATCATTGCCGGTGTGAAATACAATATAATCGTTGCCGTTTTCGGAATAGATATTATTTAAAAAGAAAGCGGACAGGATGTTTGGTGAATTTAAAAAATTGAAAAAGATATTATGTAAAGTGCTTTTTCGAATCAAAATATTTAAGATAACGCTGTTGTCATCGAAGACACTGACGGAATGTTTGATGCCGGGTGGAATAATACAAAGGTCTCCGGTGCGCAGTGTGAGCTGACTGTCACTGATTTTCTGGGAACAGCTTCCGTCATAGACATATAAGAGTTCAAAGAAAGTGTGGTCGTGAGTAAGTGCTGGAGAGTAACGGTTATGTCTGGTTACAGTAATAGAAACGTGGTTTCCTGCATCAAAAAAGAAATTATCTTCAAAGCGTGGAGGAATGGTTTCTTTGATTTCCGGAACCAGCAGATGCCGGCGCAGTACATCATCTATATTGATAGTACTTAAGAATTCCTGCAGGGAATACTCCTGCTGTTTGGCATAATAATATTTTTTGTAAAACTGCTCATCTTCATTCAATTTATATACTACTGTTCTTAACGCTTCATAATCCATAATGGAATCCTCCAATTTAAATATCAAAAATAGTCAATAACAACATAAAGAAAATGATATATCTATCAAAAAAAGTAAATAGAATTGGTTGTTACAAACAATTGGAAAACCACTTGAATAGATTATAATAGATTTAACAACAAAAGAAAAGTGATTTTCACAAAAACAATGATTACAGAGAAGGGGCATATGGATGAAGCAGGAAATCTTAGTAAAAGTAGAACATATGAATAAAAGATTTGGCTCTACCGTTGCATTAAAGGATGTTTCAATAGAGGTTTGTTCAGGCAGAGTTCTCGGACTTATTGGAGAGAATGGTTCTGGTAAATCAACAGTTACATCTATTATTGCAGGAATGCAGAACGCAGACAGCGGTACGATGACATATCATGACAAAGAATGGAAGCCGGAATCAATGCTGTATTCGTTGGAACATGGAATTGGAATGATTGTCCAGGAAACTGGAACAGTGCCGGGAATTACAGTAGCAGAGAATATATTCCTTGGCGAGACAAAGTTCTTTAAGAGTTTTGGCGAAAAGCATAAATGGGGACCGGTTAAAAGGAAGCTGTTAAATCAGAAAGCACAGGAAGCCTTAGATGCAATCGGTGCCAGCCATATTCGTGCAGAACAGATGACGGCAAGCCTTGATTTACAGGAACGTAAGCTGATTGAGATAGCAAGAATTATGAATAAGCATCCGGAAGTGCTGGTAGTAGATGAGACTACAACTGCATTGTCACAGAAGGGAAGAGAGATTATCTACAATATTATGGAACAGATGAAAAAAGAAAACAAAGCGGTGGTTTTCATCTCCCATGATTTGGAAGAGATTATGGAAAAATGCGATGCATTGACGGTTCTTCGTGATGGAAATATTATAGTTACTTTTGATAAGAGCGAATTTGATGAAGACAAAATAAAATCAAGTATGATTGGAAGGCAGCTGGAAGGCGACTATTATCGAAGTGATTATGATGGAAGCTGCGAAGATGAAGTTGTCTTAGAAATGAAAGATGTAAATCTGACTGGCAAACTGATTGATTTTAATCTGCAATTGCATAAAGGAGAAATTCTTGGAATCGGAGGACTTTCGCACTGTGGAATGCATACACTTGGCAAAGTCATGTTTGGAAATAAAAAGCCGGAGTCTGGTGAAATAAGAATTAAAGGAAAGAAATTGAAAAACGAAGCCGATGCAATGAAGCATATGGTTGGATATGTGGCAAAAGACAGAGACACTGAGTCGCTATGCCTGAATGCCAGCATCAAAGATAATATTGCTGTTGGCGGACTGGACCAGTTTACAACTGGTGGATTCCTGATTTTCCCGTGGAATGAAAAGAAATATGTTCAGAAACAGGTGGAAACATTAAGCATTAAATGTGCAGGAATAAATCAGTATGTTTCGGCATTATCCGGTGGAAATAAACAGAAGGTTGTATTTGGAAAATGGATTGGACGAGGCAGTGATGTATTGATTCTGGACTGCCCGACGCGAGGCGTTGATATTGGTGTGAAGCAGGCGATGTATCAATTGATGTACCAGATGAAAAAAGAAGGAAAATCAATTGTTATCATTTCAGAGGAATTAACAGAACTGATCGGTATGTCAGACCGTCTGATGATTATGAAGGATGGAAAGATTATGCATGAATTTCCAAGAAGTGAATCGCTTTCAGAAGCAGATGCGATTCAGTACATGATATAGGAGGCGGATGAAATGAAAACAAAGAATTTAAGAAAAAATGTTATGCTCCTTGCCCCTTTATTTGGTCTTGTAGCATTGCTGGTTGCTTTCTTTATCATTGGAACATCTAAAAATATAAATGTTGCATATGGAATGAAAAGTATTATCAACCAGTCAGTTGTGGTTGCAGTAGTAGCAACAGGTGCAATCTTTATTTATACCCTTGGTTCCTTTGATATCAGTCTTGGAGCATCTGTAGCAGTAAGCGCACTGGTAGGTGGGATTGTTTATAACAAAACAGAGAGCCTGGTAATAATGTTTGCAGCTTGCCTTGGAGTGGCGGTCTTTATAGGACTATTTAACTCAGTGCTGGCATCTATTTTTAACCTCCCTGTTTTCGTAACAACGATTGCAATGCTAAGTGTATTGAATGCACTGGTACTGGTTCTGATTAAGATGAATGGAACAGGTTCTGAAATAAGAGTGCCAATGATGGCGGTCAGTAGGCTGAATACAACACAGTTTAAAATATTCGTATTAGCTGCATTTTTCTTAGTATGTTTACTGGTATTCTCTTTTACTAAAGTAGGAAGAATGCAGAAATTCCAGGGCGGAAATCCAATTTGTGCAAAATTAAGCGGTATTTCTGTAAAGAAAATGTCGATTATAGCATTTATCATGTCTGGAATAGGAGTTGGACTTGGCGCATGTCTTTCCATTGTCTATGCTCCGACTTTAACGAGAAATACTGCATCCAGTGTAGGAATGGATGTCATCATAGCGATTGTATTTGGTGGTATGCCGGTATCAGGTGGCGCAAGAAGTAAAATTTATGCAGCAGTAATCGGAGCTTTTTCCATGACATTGCTCAGTCAGATTATGGTGATGTTTAATCTGAATTCCGGAATTGGACAGATGGTAAAAGCAGCAATATTTATATTGGTAGTATTCCTGGCAACCAGTGACCAGAGAGGAAAGATGTTACCAAGATAATATCCATATGGTATTAAGTGATAGTCACTTTATACATAAACATGTAATGTACAGGAGGAAAGAACATGAAAAAAATTCTAGCAATGTTGCTGGCAACGGTCATGGTAGTAGGATGCTTTACCGGATGCGGAAGCGACAAGAAGAATGACAGTTCTGAAGTGGTAAGTACAGAACAGTCAGGCAGCAAAGAAGAGACACCAGAACTTGATATGAGTGAAACCGTTAAAATGGGTATTCTTGTATCAGATGCAACAAGTGCAGAGGCATTGGCATTCCGGACATACTATACAGAGTATATTCAGAAACAGTACAATGTTGAGCTTATTTATTCTGATGAATTAAAGGATGCAGCAGGGGAAACATCAGCAATTGATACTTTTATTACAAATAATTGTAAAGCAATTATTTCATTCTCATCCTTTGACCGTGCAGCTCAGATTGAACAGTGTGAAGCAGCAGGTGTGTATTATGCAGTTGCAACAGGAACTTTAACAGATGAAGAATATGAGACTTATAAGGGATATGAGCATTATGTAGGTGCAATCGGACCATCTCTTGAAGTAGAATATCAGACTGGTTATGATATGGCAAATTACTATCTGGAGCAGGGTAAGAAAAACTTTGCTATCTTCGGTGGAGCAATTCCATATTATACAGATATGCATATTTATCGTGCAGCAGGTATGATTGCAGCTATGGTAGATGCAGGTGGAGCAGATGCTAATTACAAAGGTGCTACAGATGAAGCTGGAATTATTGGACAGATTTATGCAGATGGACAGATTGAAACCGGAGCAATTGGTGATGTAAATATCGTTGGTTATGTAGGCGGATATGACATGGATGATGCATGGTTTGGAAAATGTGCTCAGATGGCACAGACTCCTGACCTAGAGGCTATCTTAGCTGTTGGAAATGGTTCTGACTTCTTTGGAACAGCAATTGAAGGCACAGATGTTAAGATTGCCAGCGTAGATGCTTATGCAGAAAGCTATGGTACTGCAATGGATGGTGGAATGCTTGATTACCTTGCAGGTAAGTTCTCAGCAAGTATCGGACCTATCTTTATTGCAACTTATCGTGCAGTACTTGGAAGCCCGATCCGTACAGAAGATGGAAATGCTTTAGCTCTCAGCCAGGGTTACTGGGTTGCAACTTCACCAGAAGAGTTCTCTGAGTACTATGCAGTAGACAGCTCTGTAGACAGCCCTGCATATACAAAAGGTATGTTAGATGGACTTCTTACAGCAGATTATGCATCATTTGAAAAATTTGTAAGTGCTTATGGATTTAAAGATATCCAGGAAGAAGCAAAATAAGTAACATATTAATAAAATTTTTGTTCTGCTCCGGAATTCTCCGGAGCAGAATTTAGAAAAGACATGAGGGAAAATAACATGAAAAGTAAAGGAAGAAATAGTATTTTAAAAAAGATAATTGGAACTTTGTGTATTCCGGTAGTGACACTGCTCGTAATGATACTCTTATGTCAGAGGAATGGTGTTGTATTTTTTGAATCAGAAGGAAACTGGATTTTGTTTTTCCGGGCAACAGCAACAGTAATGTTAACGACATTTGCTCTTTCATTGAATCTGAATTCCGGAAGATTTGATTTCTCAATCGGAGCAATTTCGTTATTGTCATCAGTAATCAGTGCATCAATTTGTTCATCCCATGGACTTTCAACACCATATATGCTCGTGATTTCTATTGTATCCGGAGCATTGCTTGGACTGATATCCGGAGCAATTTATGTAATTGTAAAATTACCACCGATTATTGTGTCACTGGGAGTAACACTGTTTTACGAAGGAATGGCATTCGCACTTACCGATGGTTATGGCGTGTCATTTGTAGCAAATAAAGAATTAACAAGTTTTCCAGGTGTTTTGAATTATGTACTTGTAATTGTAATTGGACTCGTTTTATTTATTGCGATTTTTGATTATACACAATTTGGTTATGAATATAAGTCACTATTATCCGGACAGAAGGTTTCTGTTAATACAGGAATTCATGAAGTATCCAATGCAGTAATCTGTTATACCATTGCAGGCGGCTTCATGGATGTAGTTGGATTTATTAGTGCTTCAAATACAGGAAATATTCAGATGTCTTTAAACTTTGGCTCAATTGGAGTAATGTTTACAGCTTTCTTACCGATGTTTATCGGTGGATTTATCGGACGGTTCTGCAATGAAAAAATTGGTTATCTGTTAGGAGCAGTAACAACAGCATTCATATCATTGATGTATGCAAGATTAAATGTAGATGCATCCATTCAGCAGATTGTTACTGCAGTTATCCTGGTATTGTTCCTGATTTATCTGAATAACGAGAATAAGGTAATTGAGCTTGTAATGCTGAAGAAACAGTTGAAGAAAAAAAGACAAGAGGATAATTAGATGAAATATAAAGGAATCATTTTTGATTTGGACGGAGTAATCTGCTTTACCGATAAGTATCATTATCTGGCATGGAAGAGACTGGCAGATAAACTGGGAATATATTTTGATGAAACCATAAACAACCGGTTAAGAGGCGTAAGCCGGATGGAAAGCCTTGAGATTATTTTAGAGAAAAGTACAAAGAAATATTCCAAAGAAGAGAAAGAAGATTTCGCAGAGCAGAAAAATAAGATGTATGTGGAATTGCTGGAAGACATGACACCGGCTGATTTGCCAAAAGAAGTAAAAACAACCTTAGATGATTTAAGGAAACAGGGAGTTTTACTGGCAATTGGTTCATCCAGTAAAAATGCAAAGAGAATATTAAAACATTTAGGATTAGAAAATTATTTCGATGCCATCAGTGATGGAACGAATATTACAAAATCAAAACCTGATCCGGAGGTATTTTTGAAAGCAGCAGAATACCTGCAGTTAGAACCACAGGAGTGTCTTGTTGTAGAAGATGCGGTGGCAGGGATAAAAGCAGCTACAGCTGGAGGCTTTGATAGTGCAGGATTGGGTGAAGCATCCGAATGTGAAATGACAACATATCCATTGAGCGGTTTTGCTGAACTGAGAAATATTAATTAAGAAAAGGAGCAGCCGTGGCTGCTCTTTTTGTGCCTTAAATGAAAGGAAAAAGAGATGAATTATAAAGAAAAACCATTTTATTTAGATGATGTAGACATTGCCTGGGTAGAAAATACGCTGGAAAATATGAGCCTGGAAGAAATGATAGGACAGTTGTTCTGCCCGATTGGATATTCAACGGATCCGGAGTATCTGAATATGTTATTACATTTCCATATCGGCGGATTATTTTTCCGGGATGGTGTGGCAGAAGAGATGCAAAGTACATTTACCTATGCGCAGGAGCACACAAAGATTCCGCTTCTGATTCCATCAAATTTAGAAGCGGGAGGAGATGGAGCGGCTACCAATGGAACTGCATATGGAAAACAGATGGCATGTGCAGCTGCAAATGATCCGGTATATGCATATCGTCTGGGAAAGATTGCCTGCTCAGAAGGAAGTGCATTAGGAATTAACTGGGCTTTTGCACCGGTAGTTGACATAGATAGAAATTATCATAATCCAATTACCAATGTCAGAACATATGGCGATGATCCGGAGAAGGTTTATGCCTATGCAAGGGAGTATCTTCGTGCAGCAGATGAATGCAATATGGCAGTCTCAATTAAGCATTTCCCGGGAGATGGTGTGGATGAAAGAGACCAGCATCTTTTGACATCGGTAAATAGTCTTAGCATGGAAGAATGGGATAAATCCTATGGAAGTATTTATCAGCGGCTGATTGACGATGGTGCCAAAACTGTTATGGCAGGGCATATTGCAATGCCAGCGTATCAGGAACATTTTAATCCACAGTTAAAGGGCAAGATTGTTCCGGCTTCTCTTTCCAGAGAGCTTTTGGTGAATTTGCTTCGGGACAAATTAGGATTTAACGGACTTGTCATTACAGATGCAACACCGATGGTCGGATTTACGGCAGCCGGTAAACGAAGTGAAACGGTACCAATGGCAATAGAAAATGGCTGTGACATGATTTTATTCAATAAAGATTTAAAAGAAGATTATCAGTTTATGCTAGATGGTTATAAGAATGGTCTGTTATCCCGTGAAAGATTACTGGATGCAAACAGACGCATACTGGCATTAAAGGCTTCTTTAAGATTACATGAAAAGAAGATAAAAAGACAGCTGGTTCCTGGAAAGGAAGCATTAAAAAACTTACGCACCACGGAGCATATACAGTGGGCAAAAGAGCTGGCAGACCAGTCTGTTACACTGGTGAAAGATATTGCAGAGAATCTTCCAATCAGTCCGAAGAAGACACCGCGTATTTTGCTGGAAATTTTAGGACATTTTCCGTCCAATGAAAGAGTAGTCGGAAAAGTAAAAGAAGAACTGGAAAAGAGAAATTTCCAGGTATTCCTCTATGAGAAGGAAGATTTCGAAAAGGGTGTAGATAATGTAACAGCTTTTAAAGATAAGTATGACATGGTAATTTACATCGGAAATGTGGAAAATGCCAGCAATCAGACCACCAACCGGTTAAACTGGTATACCTTCTGGGGACAGGGAAATAATGTTCCGTGGTTTGCAGAAGAAGTACCGGTAATTTTTATCAGTGTAGCCAATCCATATCATTTACTGGATGTGCCAATGATAAAAACGTATATTAACTGTTACTCCAATAATGATTATGTATTAGAGGCAGTAATAGCAAAGATTACCGGAGAAAGCAGCTTTAAAGGAGTAAGTCCGGTAGATCCATTCTGTGGACGAATCGAACTTTCCTACTAAAAGAATAACGAGACATAAGGGAGAACCGGTTATATGTATATCAGCAGATTAAGAGTAAATCATAAAAAAAATCCATTAGGTTTTAATTTGGCAAAAATCCATTTGTCCTGGGAAGTAAAGGATGTCTGTGGAAAATGGGCCGTGGAAACAAGAATTATAGTATCAGAGAGCAGCAATATGGAAAAGCTGGTATATGATTCCGGAGTACAGAAGAATTATCATGAGAACCAGATGCTGGTTTCCTTCGACTTAAAACCAAGAACCAGATATTACTGGCAGGTAGAAGTTAAAGATGACAAGGGAGACTGCGCAAAAAGTAATCCGGCATGGTTTGAAACGGGAAAACTGCAGGAAAGCTGGACCGCAAAATGGATTGGAACAGAAGAAAATGAAAAGAGAATGCCTCTTTTATATAAAGAGTTTGAATTAAAAGAGAAACCGGAGTCTGTCAGATGGCATGTATGTGGTCTGGGATTATATGAAGCATATGTCAATGAAAAGAAGGCGGGCAGAGAATTTCTAATGCCGGGTTATCATTGCTATGACAGCTTTTTAGAATATCAGACACTGGATGTTACAGAACTGTTATCTCAGGGAAAGAATAAAATTGCGGTTCTGTTAGGCGAAGGCTGGTATAAAGGAAGATTTGGATTTGATGGTGATTACAGAAATCTATATGGTAATCAGAAGAAGTGCATTGGAGAATTACATATACGATATGCCAATGGACAGGAAGAATGTATTGTAACAGACAGCAGCTGGAAGGCAGAAGAAAGCAGCATATGTGAAAATGGAATCTATGATGGAGAACATATTGATGAGACATTAGAACACAAAATGCTTTCCGTGGAGGAAATAGAAGAAACAAGACCACTTGTGGAACGATTTAATCCAAGAATTCATAAAGTAGAAGAATTTCAACCGGTATCAGTAAAACAGGAAGATGAAGCACTTTTGCTGGATTTTGGGGAAACAGTCACCGGTTGGGTAGAAATAACTGGTGCATTTGAAACAGGTCAGAAAGTTATGATGCAGTATGGAGAAGTTCTGCAAAAGGGCAGATTTTACAGGGATAATCTCCGTACTGCCAAAGCAGAATTTACATATGTATCGAAGGGAAAAGGAGAAACCATACGTCCTCATTTTACCTATTATGGATTTCGCTATGTGAAGATAAAAGGTCTGAATCCGGAAAAAGAATATAAATTTATTGCTTATCGTATTATGTCTGATATTGAGAGAACCGGCTGGGTGGCAACAGATCATGATAAGGTAAATCATTTATTAGAAAATACACTGCGTTCCCAGAAATGTAATTTTCTGGATATTCCAACGGATTGTCCGCAGCGTGATGAACGAATGGGCTGGACAGGTGATGCGGGAATTTTTGCATCCACAGCATGTTTTCATATGGATAGCGGAAGTTTCTTTCATCACTATATGAAAAATATGCAGGCTGAGCAGGAAAAATGTAATGGAGCTATTCCGTTCTTTGTTCCAAGACCAAAGGTAAAAAAAGAAGAACATACGAATCCTTTCTATCTGGATTCCGGAGCGGCAGTATGGGGAGATGCAGCAACGCTGATTCCATGGAGACTCTATCAGTTTTATGGAGATAAGGCAATGTTAGAGGAGCAGTATCCTGTTATGAAAGCCTGGGTGGATTACGAATATGAGAGAACAAAAGAGAATGAGATTCCGTATCTGTGGCAGAATGACAGGCAGCTGGGAGACTGGCTGGCATTAGACAATGGAAATATCAATAATCCGATTGGAAAGACAGACAGTGGCTTTATCGCATCCGTTTACCATTATTGGTCAACCAAAATGGTGAAAGAAGCGGCAGAAAGTCTAGGATTAGAGGAAAGTAAAGTATATGCAGAGAGAGAAAAAGAGATTCGGAATGCAATTTTAAATTATTACTTTCCAGATAAAAAGTTTTGCTTGGAATACACACAAACCGCTTGTGCACTTTTGCTTTATTTAAAACTTTATCCAGAGGGAGAAAGAGAAGTTATAACGGCAAAACTGGCAGAGTTACTTAAGAAAAATAATGGACATTTAAATACAGGTTTTGTTGGAACACCAATTCTGTGCATGGCTTTGTCAGAGAATGGACAAAATCAGCTTGCTTATGACCTGCTTTTAAACGAGGACTATCCAGGATGGCTGCATGAGGTGAACCTTGGTGCAACAACGGTATGGGAACGATGGAATTCATTGGAAGAGGATGGAAGTATCAGCGGAACCGGTATGAACAGCTTAAACCATTATGCATATGGAAGCATTGCAGAATGGATATACAGATACATGTGTGGTCTGAATCCGTCTATAGGAGAGGCGGTAAAGATGACCATATATCCGATGCCAGATCAAAGATTTAAAAAAGCAGAGGGAAGCTGGAGAAGTGTATTTGGTAAATATGTCTGTGCATGGAACTGGAAGAGTGAGCAGGAAGTAGTCTGTAACATAGAAGTTCCATTTAATGCAAATGCGAGATTTATTTTGCCGGATGGAACGGAAGAGATATTAGACTGCGGAAAATATGAAAAAATTTTAAACATGCGTCCTTAGAGAAGGTGTAAATATGAAGAAAACAATAAAAAAAGAATTTCTATTTATGGCAATTGGTTTATTTCTGGTAATGGTAATTGGAATTACGGTAATTATCGGAGAGGTAACAAAAATTGAACAGGCAGAGCAGCTTGTTACGGATGGCTATATTTCCATGGAGAAATATTATGGAAGAGTGGAAAAGAAAATTGAAACCTGTCAGAAATATGCCAATATTTTAACCGCACTCAGTGATGAAGACATGCTGATTGCCGGGGATATCAGTGGAAATATGGAAACAGAGGAAGAAGCCATTGCCCAGTATCTCACGGAAATGGAAAAGCTGACCAAAGATATTTCAGAGCAGAGTTTAAGCGACAGTTTTATGACTTACAGCAGTGTAAATAAAGAACTGATGGAGCAATTGAAAGAATGCAGACAGGCAAGAGATGATGGAGATATTGCAAAAGCAAAATCCATCATTGGAGGTAGTGCATTAGAAAAAATACAGGCGCGGGAGTCGGCATGCAATGATTTTCAGGAAAAGTTAGATGAGAATGTAAAACGCAGTTCACAGAATATGAAAGCCCGGACCCAAAAAACTTATCTTATCAGTGTAACAATCGGCATATGTTTTCTGATTATCTGCTTAGTTACATACATACTGGTGAATAAGGCGATTATTCAGCCACTCAAAAAAGCAAGTTTACAGTTAAACCAGATGGTAGAGGATATCCAGAATGGAAATGGAGATTTAAGCATCCGGATTCCGGTAAAAAGGATGGATGAGATAGGACAACTGGTTACAGGAGTAAATCTTTTTGTAGAAAAATTACAAAATATCATGAAGCAGTTAAAAGATGGTTCATCCGATATGGACGAAGTTGCAGATAAAATGAACAGGCAGGCTGGAAATATCGGAGAAGAGACCATGAATATGTCAGCTGTAATTGAAGAGTTATCTGCAGGAATCATGGAAATTAATGACCGTTCCGGACAGGTTAGTGAACGGGTTGGAAAAATAGTAGAAAATGTCAGAGATATATCAGAGGAAACCGGAAATGGAGTTCAATTCGTAGATGAAATGCGTGAACGGGCAGATTATATCGAGAAAAAAACAGCAGAAAGCAAAAAGGAAACCAATGATATGATTGGCAGTTTAGGACATAGCATTGCGGACAGCTTAAAAGGAAGCAAAAAAATCTATGAAATAGGAAATCTGACAGAACAGATTCTTGGAATTGCAGAACAGACTAATCTTTTGGCTTTGAATGCTGCAATAGAGGCTGCAAGAGTAGGAGAAGCGGGAAAAGGATTTGCAGTAGTAGCATCTGAAATCAGGGAACTGGCAGATAATAGCCGGGAGACGATGGGTGAGATACAGACAATTAATATGTCTGTGACCACAGCAGTCAGCACACTGATTGAACAGGTGGAAAAAATGATGGAGTTCTTAAATCAGAACATATTGCAGGATTATAATGGTTTTGAAATGATGGCTTCCCGCTACCGCCAGGATGCAGACTATATGGGAGATTTTTGCGGAACAATCAATCATAATGTGCAGGATATGTATCAGGCAATGGATGAAATGAAAGAAAACATGGATACCATAGCAACGTCTATCGATGAAAGCTCGGAAGGGTTACAGGTCTTCGCAGGAAGTGTCGAGGATTTGGCAAAAGCAGTAGAAGATATCAAAGAGCAGTCATATGTAAATCAGACCGTATCAAATGGACTTAAAGGAGAGACAGAAAGGTTTATTAATATATAGTGTTTATTAAAGAAGATATTTAATGGAGAGGGAAAATGCTTTTTTGTGGGAGAAAAAGGAAACATAAATTTCATATAGTACAGGCATTATTAGCGGTAACACTATTACTTCTGCTGTCTTTTGCACAGAATGCGAATGCAAAAGAGCAGGAAAATGGTGAAGAAATTTATGAAACAGAGATAGGTGAGTTAGAGCAGAGTACAGAAGAAACAGAGGACACAGAAGATGTAGATAATACAGAAGAAAACAAGATAGCCTTTTTTTCACAGACTTATGGAAGTGGCACGATTTCACTGGGCAGTTATAACGGTGGAGGAACAATTTCTTTGACAGAGGATGTGACAGCTTCAGGCATTTGTCAGTTAAATGGTGTTTTGGATATTGATTTGAATGGCCATAAGATGACGATGCAGAATAACGCAAGTTTATGTTATGCAGCGATAATGCAGTACTCAATATCCGGGATTCTGCCGGTGGAGGTGTCATTTACGCATCCTGTCAGTTAATCTGGATCTATAGTGGCGGCACAGTAAATTTATATGGTGGAACATTGGAAGGGGAGAATATGACAAAGCTTCCACAGAGTGGTGGCTGCGTGAATTTATCCAGAAGTAATATGGGAACACCGGTATTCCACATGTATGGTGGAGTTATACGTAATTTCCAGGCATCACAGTATGGCGGTGCAGTATATGTGGCAAGCACTTTCTCCGGGAAGAAACCGTCTTTTTATATGTATGGAGGTACAATTGAAAATTGTAATGCATCAGAAGGAGCTGCTGTTTATGTAGATGATTCCGGAGATGGACCAGGCTATTTCTATATGAAAGGTGGAACGAAGAAAGAAGAGGGCGGTGAAAGCAAGGCTGTGATACATTGCGCAGCTATAATGGAAATAAGACTAAAAATGCCATATATAATTATGGATATTTTGGAATAGAGGGTGTTATAGATATAGAAGGAATTGTATATCTGCACCAGAATAACTGGGCAAGCACGACGAAGCATTTTATTAAGGTTACAGACAGGCTTGTTGTAGTGGGAGATGGATATATAGATATTGATTCAGCATATCCCAACAGTAATGCAGTCTGTACCGGACATACAGTTATTGAAAATGCGACACAGACCGAAGGAACTTCGCAAAATCCAATCTCACAGGAAGAATTTTATACTTATTCCAGTTATTTTATTAATTCTACAAAAGGATTGATGATTTCGGCGGGATTTGACCCGACGAAGAATGAAATGGCTGGAAAGGAATATCCGTCCAACTGGCCGTCTTATCAGGCAGATTTGTACAGCAGGAAGTATACCTATAAAGATGTAAAGGGACAGACCATGCTGATTCAGGCTTCTGATTCACCAGGAGACAAAAGACAGATGCAGAATTATAATTATCTGATTTATACAGAACGGGATAAATTAGAGGAAGATTATGCTGTGTACTATAGTATCAAAATATCAAAACGGGATATTGGAACGGATGACAGATTAAATGGGGCTGTATTTTCACTTAAGAAAAAGAATATAGCGGAAGACGGAACAGTGCGTTATGAAGATATCGGAATAAGTGGAACAACCGGTATGGAAGAAGATGGCGTGGCGGCCGGTGAAACTTATATTTATCTGGATGCTGAGAAAATGGGAAAGTTAATGGTAGATGATGGAACTTATGTTTTGACAGAGGATACTGCGCCGGATGGGTATGTGGCAAGAGGTGAATTAGCTGTTATTGAAATTAAACATAAGCTGGATGAAAGTACCGGAAAGACAGTATCAGTTGTAGAAGTGGTTGCCAATAACAAAGTGCTTGGAACGTCTGAACAGGTAGTGAATTCTACATATGGCGACAAAGGAATGCTGGTGAATAAAGAAATTGTGTTTACTTTGAAAAATTCTACGGAACTGTTAGAAGAAAATATAGATTATACCATTCAGGTAGATAAGTACCGTGACACAGAATACCAGCAGAGACTCTCAGGAGCGCGTTTTGAATTATATACAGCAGAAGAACCGGTTACACTGGTGGCAAACGGAACAACAGATACAAATGGAACGGTAAAACTGTTGGATTTATATGGTTCAGAATTTAGCTGCTCAAAAGGAGCCCATTATAAATTAAGAGAAGCAGAAGCACCGGAAAACTTTTATTTAATGTCAGATGTGATAGACATCAGAATAAAAGAAGAAAATCAGGTATTTATCAATGATGTTTTATTAGAAGACGGAAATACACTTTCCGGGGCAGATACAGGTGGCACAACAGAATATGGAAGCTGGCGTGTAACAAGACAGGAAGATGCCATAGTATTTTCTGTTTATGATGAGGAAAAACCACCGACATGGACTTTGCAGGCAAGAAAATATGGAACAAAGGTAATGGATGCATTGGCTTTGTCTGGTGCAGAATTTACATTATATCAGGTGGAAGCATCCGGCGAAATGGAAATTATATCGCTTACAAGTTCAGATGGAACAGATGGACATGAAATTGGAGAATTAGAATTTACAGATACAAATGGAAATTCATTACAGTTTGCATGTAATACAACCTATATTCTGCGGGAAACACATGCTCCTGTGGGATATGAAATAATGGAAGATATTATCTTAAGTGTAAATGAGGATGCTTCACAAATAGAAGTAACACAGAGTGGAGCAGGTTATGGAGAAGCATCATATGATGCGGTAAATAGGGTATTAACACTTTCAATTATAGATAAAGCAGTATATCGTATGCCAGAAACAAAAAGCGGAGGGCTCTATCCGCTTGCGGTTATCGGTACACTTTTCATGAGTTTTTTTGCCGTACTAATGCTGGTGATTTCCCAACGTCAGCAAAAAAGTATAGGTTCTTCCCCAATCAGTAGTATAACTTAGTTTTTTTTAAATTCCCTAAAAATGTAAGAATGATTGACAGTGTTGATACGAATTGGACGATTGCAAGGCGGCTTTGAGCACCGCTTTGATAATTGTCTGAACAAGTAAAGGAGAGAGAATATGAAACAGAGAGTAAGAAGATGGAAGGCAATGATGATGGCAGTAATGCTGGTATTTAGTATAATTCTGCCGGCAAAAACGGTTAGGGCAGCAGATCCTACCACCACAATTCAGGTAACCGGAATTGAGGAAGGATGCAATGTTTATGCATATGCAGTTGCAATTGATGCAGTAGATGCAAATGGAAATCATTACTGGAAATACAATCCGGAAGGAAATGTTGAGTCGAGAGTAAAAGATGGCAAAGTGGATACAGATGATCTGGTTTATTTTTATATGAATCTGAATTCAACAATGGGAGTTGATGATTGGGATTTACATGATGGAGAAGGAGATGCTGTTGTAGATAAGACCGTATTACATATGCAATATAATGCTGCAGATGCTTCCTATAGTGTATCAAATGTAAAACCTGGTTTATATGTAATCGCGGCAAATAAACAGGTCAAAGAATATTCTTATAGTGGTAATGTGGTTGCAGTAAATTATCAGTACAGCGGTACTGGAATAGCATCTATTGCAGATGAAAATGGAGTGATTCATGTAGCAGCAAAGAAATCCAGCGATCCAACCATGAAGAAGGAAGTAATTGAAAATGGAAATGCATATAAATATGGGGATGCAAATATTGGAGATACAGTAGAATTTAAGATTACAATGACAATTCCGGATTATCAGGGTTCCTGGTTATCTGATAAGTTACATTATAATATTAAGGATTCACTTACAGATGGACTGACTCTGGATGTAAGTTCTATTAAATTAGAAGGAACATCTATCAATGATTTATTTGTAGCAAATAAGAAATGTACTTCAACCAGTATTACAACCTCCACAAGTGGTTTTACATTAGATTTATATGGTGAGGATGTTTATCAGTATGCAGGAAATACGATTGTAATTACTTATCAGGCACAGGTAAATGAGAAAGCAAAAGTAAACTTTGATTCAGATGAGAATAAAGCAACTTTAAAGTATTCTACGGTAGCATCCGGTACTGATATGAGTGATCCGATGCAGGATATCACACATCATTATACATTTGGATTTGATACTCTGGTAAATGGAACTGGTTCTGAGAAAACTACAGAGATTACCAAATATGGTGTAAAGACAACGACAGAACTTGATAATAAAGTAGCACTGGACGGTGCACAGTTCCAGTTATTTGATGCAAATGGAAAGCAGTTATATTTTACCAGTGATGGTGAATATACTACCGAGACAAGTGGAACATATGATTATATTGTATCAAAAAACAATGGTCAGCTGACAGCAACCGGTCTGGATGCAGGTACATATACTTTAAAAGAGTCCAAGGCACCATTGGGATATGCATTGGATAAGACTACTTATACGATTGTAATCACACCGACTTATAATGAACTGACAGGAGAATTAAAGAATTATACGGTAAGAGTAAATGGCGCAACTGGAAATTCTATTACTTTTACACATGAAAAGCTGGATAATGGAACAATAAATACAACAGACAATGCTGCAAATGCAGATACGTTTGGAATTAATAATACACCACTTATTACCTTACCGGAGACAGGTGGAGCAGGAATGATTGCACTGACTGTTGCAGCAGTTGTCTTAATGGCAGGATTTGGAACAATGTTTGTTTCATTGAGAAAAAGAAAACAGGTAAAATAATTAAGAGAGGGCAAAGTAGAATGAAAGAATCTGTACGTAAAACATTAATGTTTCTCATGGCAGTTGGCTTTTTGACAGGCTTTGCCCTGCTGCTTTATCCAATGTTTTCTAATATGTGGAACGAGTATAATAGCAAATTAAAGTTTGAAGAATATCAGTATGAAAATGCAGAAAAAGCGGAGGATACCAGTTTAGAAGAGGAGTGGGAGAAAGCAGCGGCATATAACGAGCGGTTGCAGCCAATTGTAATTCCTGATAGTTTCATTCAGGCAGAACAGGAGGAAGTAACACAGCAGGATAGTGAATATATGTCCTGCCTGAATCAGAATGGGGATGGTATGATGGGTTATCTGTCTATTCCGAAGATTGGCGAAATTATACCTGTATATCATACTTCCAGAGAAGAGGTATTACAAAAAGGAGCAGGACATATCCAGGGTTCATCGCTGCCAATCGGTGGAACTTCAACACATGCATCCATAGCAGCGCATCGGGGAATTCCAGGAATGTCCCTGTTTACAGACCTTGATTTACTGGAAGAAGGAGACCAGTTCTACTTATATATATTAGATGATATTCTGGCATACGAAGTAGATCAGATAGAAACTGTGATGCCGGAAGATACAGAGATTTTAAATGTAGAAGAAGGGAAGGATTATGTAACGCTGGTTACCTGTACGCCATATGGTGTAAATACGCAGCGTTTATTGGTGCGCGGACACAGAGTGCCTTATGTAGAGGAACAGGAGAAGGAGCAGGAAAGACAGGCAAAGAAAAGCATTCATACGAATTATCTGGCATGGATTTTTATTGGAATAATAGCTGCTATAGGCTCCATTGTAATATGCAGAAGTATCATCTGGATGATAAAGAAAAAAAGCAGCCATGGAACAAAAGGGAGAAAGCACAGGAATAAAATAGTTTGTAAAATACTATTCATAATGATATGTTTTGCTGGTCTGCAGCCAGAGAGTGTACGGGCAGAGGAGGATATTCCGGTATCGGAACCATGTTCTATTACTTTTGAAATTCCCAATGCATACCGTGCAGCTTTAAAAGAGCAGAAGCTGGAGCTTAGGCTATATCGCATTGCAGATATTACAGAGACAGGGGAATACCGTGATTTAGAAAAATATTCCGGGTTAAATATACAGGAGTTATCCGTGGAATCATCCGCCCGTGAATATAAGAAAAAAGCAGAAGATGTGGCGGCATCTCTTGGGGTTACCAAATGGGATGAGAGTGCAAAGACAGAACCGGATGCAGAGATTGAACTGACAGATAATACAGGAAGCAAGGATGGAATGGAAGCCGGAGTATATTTAGTTTGCATGAAACCGCTTTATTTATCCGATGAAGTCTATCAGGCAGATCCGTATCTGATTACACTGCCTGGTTTTATGGAGAATATCGAAAAAACAGGTGATGGAAAGTATGTCTGGATGAAGGATGCGGTAGTGGATTTAAAGCTGGCAAGGAAGGCAGTTTCAAGACCTCAGGAACCGCAGGAAGAAAGGGAGAAACCTGTGACTCCACTGGAAACAGAGGAGATTAAGACAGGCGATGAGACGGAATGGCAGCAGACTTTCGTATTACTGGCAGCTTCTGGAAGCATATTGGCTGTATTGTTGTTTTTAGGAAAAGTTTCATTGAGGAGAAAACGGGATGAGAAAAGAACTTCTGGACGAATTGATGATAATATCGGAGGAAGAAAAGAAGTATAAATCAGGACAAAGTACGGTGGAACAAAGTCTGTATGCGAAAGATAACCTGACAGAGATTGACAGAAAAAGATTACTGCAGCGTGGAAAGTTGATTACGGTACGTCCACACAGCCGGTTTGTGGATTTCCCGGAACATAGGCACAATTATGTGGAAATGATGTATGTGGTACAGGGCAGTATTACACATTATATAGAAGGAAAAGAACTGGTACTGCGTAAAGGAGATGTGCTGATGCTGAACCAGCATGTGTCACATGCAATAAAAAGGGCTGAGTATGAAGATATTGGAATTAATTTTATTGCATTACCGGAATTTTTTGAAGTTCCACTTACGATGCTGCATGAGAAAAATGTACTGGCTGATTTTGTAATTGGTGCAATGCGGCAGAAGAATCCGGTTGCCCATTATCTGCTATTTCGTTTAAAAGAAGATTTACAGGTGGAGAATCTGATGGAAAATATGATAGAATCCATGCTACATACACATTGTAATGAAGATATTGCAAATCAGTATACCATGGGGCTTGTATTTTTATATCTGTTGAATCATCTGGAAAATTTGAGCCATAACTCATCCCTTGATTATAAGGAAACTGTTGTACAGGCGGTGATGGAATATATTAACAGTGATTGCCAGAATGCAAATCTGACTAAGATTGCGGAAGATACCCATCAGTCGATGACAGTATTGAGTAAATTGATGAAGCAGAAAACAGGATATACATTTCAGGAACTATTGCAGAGAAAACGGTTTCAAAAGGCAGTATATCTGTTAGTAGAGACTGAACTTACGGTGGAGGACATTGCACTGGAAGTTGGTTATGAAAACCAGAGCTATTTCTATCGGCAGTTTCAGAAACGCTATGGAATGACACCAAAAAAATATCGTGATTTACATAAGAAAGACGTGCATATAAGAATTTAAAACAAGGAAAATAAGGACAGTTTTTTGGTCTAATGAGAGGCTAAAAAACTGTCCTTATTTTTGTTAGATTTAGATTAACGAACAGGAAGAAGGAGTGTGAAAATGAATACAAAATATTATCTTGCAGTGGACATTGGCGCATCCAGTGGCAGACACATGCTGGCACACTTAGAGGATGGAAAAATAGTTTTAGAAGAAATCTACCGCTTTTCTAATGAAATGATTGATCGGAAAGGTTATAAAGTGTGGAATGTCAGAAGACTGTTTCAGGAAATTCTTTCAGGAATGAAAAAGTGTGCGGAACTTGGAAAAATTCCATATAGCATGGGAATTGATACCTGGGCAGTGGATTATGTGCTTTTAGATGAAAATGACAGAAGAATTGGTGAAACAGTTGCTTACCGGGATAAGCGGACCTATGGAATGGATGAAGAGGTATACAAATTAATAACGGAAGAACAGTTATATTTGAGAACAGGAATCCAAAAACAGATTTTTAATACAATTTACCAGCTGATGGCATTAAAAAAGAAAGAACCAGGCCAGTTAGAACGTGCAGAAACTTTTTTGATGGTTCCGGATTATTTTAATTTCCTGTTAACAGGCAGGAAAGTGCAGGAGTATACGAATGCAACTACAACACAGCTGGTAAATCCGGCAACAAAAGACTGGGATGATGAACTAATTGAAAAGCTTGGAATAAAGCGGAATATCTTTCAAGAGATAAAAATGGCAGGCTGTGAAGTCGGAGAACTTGAACAGGAGATTCAAAAACAGGTGGGATTTAACTGCAAGGTGATTCTGCCACCGACACATGATACAGCATCAGCAGTTGTAGCAGTGCCGTCCCGGAAAGAAGAGACCTTATATATCAGTTCTGGTACATGGTCTTTGATGGGAACAGAACGGCTGCAGGCAGATTGCAGCAAAGAAAGTATGCTTCACAATTTTACCAACGAAGGCGGTTATGGATATCGTTATCGTTTCTTAAAAAATATCATGGGATTGTGGATGATACAGTCGGTTCGAAAAGAACTTGTTCCGGATATGAGTTTTGCGGAAATCTGTGAACTGGCAGAGAAAGAAGAAATAACCTCGCTGGTAGATGTAAATGATGAAAGATTTTTAGCACCGGAAAGTATGGTAGAGGAAGTAAGAAGTGCTTGCTGGGAGACGCTGCAGCAGGTTCCAAAGACAATCGGAGAAATAGCGGCTGTTATTTATAACAGTCTGGCAAACTGTTATGCCATGGCAGCAAAAGAGATAGAAATAATTACCGGACAGAAATATCAGGAACTCCATATTGTTGGAGGTGGTGCAAATGCAGATTTTCTGAACAAACTGACAGCAAAATATACCGGAAAAACAGTTCTGGCTGGACCGACAGAGGCAACGGCATTGGGAAATATTTCCGTACAGATGATTACAGCAGGAGAATTCGCTGATTTGAAAGAAGCGAGGGAGTGTATTTATCATTCCTTTGAAATTAAATTATATAAAGCATAGAGAAGGAGATTAGAAAGTATGACAAGTTACGAAATGGCAAAAGAAAAATATGCCGCATGGGGAGTAGATACGGAAAAGGCAATGGAGCAGTTAAAAAAGGTTCCGGTTTCCCTCCATTGCTGGCAGCTCGATGATGTAATGGGATTTGATAATGATGGTGCATTGACCGGTGGAATCCAGACAACAGGAAATTATCCGGGAAGAGCGAAGACACCAGAACAGCTTATGGCAGATATGGAAGAAGCAATGAAACTTATGCCGGGTACAGCAAAATTAAATATTCATGCGTCTTATGCTATTTTTGAAGAAGGCGAATTTGCAGACAGAGATGCTTTAGAGCCGAAGCATTTTGCAAAATGGGTTGCTTTTGCAAAAAAACATCATATGGGAATTGACTTTAATCCTACATTTTTCTCACATGAAAAAGTAAAGAATGGATTGACACTTTCCAGTCCCGATGAGGAAATCAGAAAATTCTGGATTGAACATGGAAAGGCATGTATCCGCATTTCGGAGTATTTCGCAAGAGAAACGGGAATGCCTTGCGTTATGAATATATGGACCGGAGATGGTTTTAAGGATGTGCCGGCAGACCGAATGGGACCACGCATGAGATATAAGGATTCCATAGAGCAGATATTATCAGAACCATATGACAAAAATCTCGTAAAACCATGCGTGGAATCGAAAGTCTTTGGCATCGGAGTAGAATCTTATACGGTAGGTTCTGCAGAATTTACGTTAAGCTTTGCTGCAATGCATGAGGGCTGTATGCCGCTTATGGATAATGGACATTATCATCCACAGGAATATGTTTCAGATAAAATACCTGCAATGTTGTGCTTTTATCCAGAATTTGCATTACATATTACAAGAGGAGTGCGCTGGGATTCCGACCATGTTCTTTTGCTGGATGATGAAACAAAGGAAATGGCAAAAGAGATTGTAAGAAATCAGGCACTGGACAGGGTGTATATGGCATTGGATTATTTTGATGCAAGCATTAATCGTGTTTCTGCACTTGCAACAGGATTCCGAAGCTGGCAGAAGGCTCTGCTTATGGCTTTATGTACTCCGAATGAACAGTTGAAGAAATTACAGGATACCAATCAGCTGGGCAGATTAATGGTAATGCAGGAGGCAGTAAAGATGCTTCCAATTGGAGAAGTCTGGGAAGAATATTGCAGACGGGAAGGTGTTACAGATGATGCACATTTCTATGATGCAATCGAAAAATATGAAAAAGAAGTATTGGTAAACCGTAACTAGAGAACATACAAACAATAATAGTTGAGAAAGAAAAATATCAGAAAGATATAATAAGAGGAAAAGAGAGAATGAAGTTTTTAGATGCAGAATTTGTACAGGGATTCATCCGTATGGCAAATGATGGCTGGGAACAGGGATGGCATGAAAGAAATGGCGGTAATTTATCGTATCGTGTAAAACCGGAAGAAGTAGAAATGGTAAAAGAAAATTTTAATAGTAAAGAATGGCAGCCAATCGGAACATCTGTGCCATATCTTGCAGGAGAATATTTTCTGGTAACTGGAAGCGGCAAGTATTTTCGAAATGTGATTTTGAAACCGGAAGATTCCATCTGCATGATAGAACTGGATGAAAAAGGAGAAAATTACCGTATTGTCTGGGGACTGGTAAATGGTGGAAGACCAACTTCTGAATTACCGAGTCATTTGATGAATCTGGAAGTAAAAAAGAAGAAAAATCCAAATTACCGGGTTGTATATCATGCACATACCACCAATATTATTGCTCTGACCTTTGTTCTTCCACTGGATGATAAAGTATTTACAAGGGAACTTTGGGAAATGGCAACAGAATGTCCGGTTGTATTCCCGGATGGAATTGGTGTTGTTCCGTGGATGGTGCCAGGCGGCAGAGAAATAGCTGTTGCTACCAGCAAATTGATGGAAAATATGACTTGGCAATCTGGGCGCATCATGGTACGTTTGCGGCAGGAGAAGATTTTGATCTGACATTTGGACTTATGCACACAGCTGAAAAATCAGCAGAGATACTGGTGAAGATGTTATCTATGCAGAGTAAGAAACGTCAGACCATCCAGCCGGATGAATTCCGGCAGCTGGCAAAAGATTTTAAAGTAACATTGCCGGAAGAGTTTTTATATGAAAAATAGAAAGTAATCGTTTTTGCTGGAAAAGTATTCAAAACACAGGTCTGTTATGGCTTGCACATCCCTTCCCAAGATGATAGAATAAAGATGACATTAGAAACATAGTGTTGGGGCGATAAAGAGTAGATAGGGGAAAGAATGGAAAACAAATTCTGTTACCTGAAAGGGCTTGTGGACTGCAGTTCGGGACAGATTCAGGACTGCAATGTAAAGCATGTGTCCAGGTGTCCGCGGGAAGAAGACATGGCTAAGAAGGAGAGCCGGCAGGCGTTCTGCTACTTAAAAGGACTGGTAGACTGTGCTCCGTGTGATGTGCAGGACTGCAATATTAAGAGAGTGCGTAGATGCCCGAGGGAAAACTAAGAATCGCTGCTGAAAACGGAAAATCTGTTTTCAGCAGTTTTTTACGAAAGAAGAGAACCTATTTGTATGCGAAAACAGGGGGCTATCATGAAACAGACCGAAAGACCAATTGCAGTATTTGATTCAGGTGTAGGTGGAATAAGTGTATTACGTGAACTGGTACGCCTGATGCCAAATGAAAATTATATATTTTTTGGAGATTCTAAAAATGCACCTTATGGTGGAAAAAGCTTAGAAGAGGTGCGGGAACTTACGGAATGCCATGTAAGACATCTTCTGTCGGAAGGAGCAAAAGCAGTAGTGATTGCCTGTAATACAGCAACCAGTGCAGATGTCTCGATTTTGAGAAAAGAATATCCGGATGTACCGGTGGTTGGAATTGAACCTGCATTAAAGCCTGCAGTACAGTTTATGGAGCATCCACGGGTACTTGTTATGGCAACGCCAATGACAATCCGGGAAGAAAAATTTCATCGTCTTATGGCACGGTATGAAAAGGATGCGGAGATTTATCCGCTGGCATGTCCCGGAATTGTGGAATTTGTTGAACGTGGAGAATTAAACAGTGCAGACTTGAAGGCATTTTTATACAGACTGTTGAAACCATATTGTGAGGGAACAGTGGATGCAATCGTTTTGGGATGTACCCATTATCCTTTTGTAAAGGATGCAATAGCAGAAGTAATGGGGAATACGGTGGAATTTTTTGATGGAGGTGCTGGTGTGGCACGGGAGACCAGACGGCGGCTTATGGAAAAGGAATTATTGTATACCGGAGACAGAAAAGGCAGGGTAATATTTGAAAACAGCGCGGCAACACTGGAAAAGCTGCAATTGTGCGAAACATTACTTAATTCTAAATAAAATATAAATTAAATGGGAATAATTTTTTAGATTTTTTTAGAATCCTTTTCGAAAGCTGACACACTTTAGACACATTTCATGGATATAATGGATTTATCAAATGAAGGAACGAAAAATTAAAAAACAGATTTCCTTTCGTTTGAGAAAAAAGTGGCAATAATTTCCTTTTAATAGATGAAACATTTTCATAACTAAACTCCTCGAAAAAACAGTCCGGAAGGGCTGTTTTTTCATGCTAAAAAGAAGGACTGATTTTTAATTGTGAAAAAGTAACAAAAAAATCTGGAAAATATATAAATATTAAGTAACAAAAAAAGAAAAAATAGTCCGGAAGGGCTGTTTTTTCATGCTAAAAAGAAGGACTGATTTTTAATTGTGAAAAAGTAACAAAAAAATCTGGAAAATATATAAATATTAAGTAACAAAAAAAGAA